>NZ_JBHYKG010000538.1:0-2791 GCF_042741245.1 Kitasatospora sp. NPDC058965 | reverse complement strand
GCCCCTGCTGCGCGCCCGCGGCATGAAGTCGCAGCTGCCCTGCTCGCCCCTCCGGGGGCCCTGACGGCCCTGGCGCCCGGCGCGAACGAGGTGCGCCCCCGAGTGCCGGTGCGCCGGCTCCGGGGCAGGCTGCGGCCGACCTACCCGCGGTGCGGCGGGCCGGTCGGCCGGGGGGAGCGGACAACTGACAGGGGACGGTGGCGGTGCAGCGGCCGGGGCCCGGTGCTGCGGCGCGCCGTCCGGCTGCGTGGTTCAGAGGGTGAACATCGCGGCGTACGGGTGGCTCACCCGCACGTGTCGTGACCCGAAGTCGACGATCACGGCGGTCTCGCCTTCGACGCCGATGACCCGGCCGAGACCGTACCGGTCGTGAGTGACCCGGTCGCCGACGGCGAAATGCTTGGGGGGAGCCTCCTGCCGGGGCTTGAAGGGGCTGGTGGGCAAGGGGCGGTGACCTGCTCCAGATTTCGTCATTGCCTTCAGTATGCGCCCGGAATCGCGCGCGGGGCCCATCCGAGGGGGACGGGTTTTTGGCAGGGGCCGGCACGTGTGGCGGGCGCCTCGCCGCAGCGGGGCGTCCCGGTCACCGGCCGTGGCTCCCGGGCGGTAGCGGATTCGTGCTCAAGTCCGCTGCTGGCGCCGGGTTTTGGCGGTCCGCGGCGGTCGCTCGGGCCGCTGCCGGGGCGGGACCGCGGCAGAACCGGGGGCGGCAGATCCCCCCGCGGCGGTCCGCGGCCTGCTAGAGTCGTTTTAGTTGCAGTAGTGGTTCCCATGAACTTTGTGTGCGCCTGCTGGTGAATGGCAGGCGCATTTTTGTTTCCCGGCTCCTCCCCGGGTGGGCACTCCATGCGGCGACTGAAGTGCGCGCTGTGCGCGCTTCAGACAGCCCTTTGAAGGAGTTTTTTTATGGCTAATGGCACTGTGAAGTGGTTCAACGCGGAGAAGGGCTTCGGCTTCATCGAGCAGGAGGGTGGCGGCCCCGACGTCTTCGCCCACTACTCGAACATCAACGCCAACGGCTTCCGCGAGCTGCTCGAAGGCCAGAAGGTCGAGTTCGACGTCACGCAGGGCCAGAAGGGCCCGCAGGCGGAGAACATTCGCCCGCTGTAGTTCTGCTGCCCTGGCACCTGCCTGGCACGGAGGGGCCCGTACCGCGTACACGCCGGTGCGGGCCCCTCGGCATCGGGCCTCACGCACCACACACCGGCCCGCCGCCTCGCGGCCTCCGGCGGCGCCCCGCGCTGCGGAGCCTTCCTCGTGACGCGCCGCTCCGAGGAAGGTCCCCCCGCATGAACATCCCCAGTCGGTCCGCACACGAACACGTGAACTCCCGCTCCGCCGAAGGCCCGCCGTCCGGCGGCAGTTCCTTCCACCGCGTCCGGCCGCCCGGCGAGCCGCGCCCCACCGGACCGAGGAGCCGTCAGATCGGCCGTCCGCCGGCGGAGTCCGCCGGACCGAGCACGACCCGGGCGGCGCTGCCGGCCGCGGCGTCGTTCGACGAACTCGACATGCCGAAGGCCCTGCTGCCGATCCTGGCCCGGAACGGCGTCACGGCACCGTTCCCGATCCAGGCGGCGACCCTGCCGAACTCGCTGGCCGGCCGCGACGTGCTCGGACGGGGCCGCACCGGCTCCGGCAAGACCCTCGCGTTCGGCCTCGCCGTGCTGGCCCGCACCGCGGGGCGCCGGGCCCAACCGCGGCGCCCGCTGGCCCTGGTGCTGGTCCCCACCCGCGAGTTGGCGCAGCAGGTCACCGAAGCGCTCACCCCCTTCGCGCACGCCGTGCAACTGCGGGTGGCGGCCGCGGTCGGCGGGATGCCGATCAACCGCCAGGCCCAGGCGCTGAACCGCGGGACGGAGGTCCTGGTGGCCACCCCGGGCCGGCTCAAGGACCTGATCCAGCGCGGCGACTGCCGGTTGGACAGGGTCGGGGTCACCGTCCTCGACGAGGCCGACCAGATGGCCGACATGGGCTTCCTGCCGCACGTCACCGAGATCCTCGGACAGGTCGCCGAGGGCGGCCAGACCCTGTTGTTCTCGGCCACGCTGGACCGCGACGTCGACGGGCTGGTCCGGGCCTTCCTGACGGATCCGTTCACCTACTCGGCGGACCCGACCGCGGCGGCGGTCAGCACCCTGGAGCACCACGTGCTGCAGGTGCACCAGTTCGACAAGACCAACACGATCACCCACATCGCCTCCCGCGACGGCAGGGTGATCATGTTCATCGAGACCAGGAACGACGCGGACCGCCTGGTCGAGGGCCTCCTCGCGAACGGGGTCAGGGCCGCCGCCCTGCACAGCGGCAAGTCCCAGCCGCAGCGGACCCGCACCCTGGAGCAGTTCCGCACCGGCCAGGTCACCGCGCTGATCGCGACCAACGTCGCCGCCCGCGGCATCCACGTGGACGGCCTCGACCTGGTCGTCAACCTCGACCCGCCCGCCGACCACAAGGACTACCTGCACCGCGGCGGCCGCACCGCGCGGGCCGGCGAGTCCGGCGCCGTGGTCACCCTGGTCCTGCCCGCCCAGCGGCGCGCCATGGCCCGGCTCATGGCCAAGGCCGGTGTCACGCCGATCACCACCCGGGTGATCGCCGGAGACGAGGAGCTGACCCGGATCACCGGCGCCCGGGTACCCACCGGTCTTCCGACCGAAGTGCCCGACCCGGTGATCGAGCGGCCGCGCCGCCACCCGTCGGCGCGGCGCGACGGTCGCGGTCGGCCTGCCGCCCACGGCCACGGAGCCGGCACCGGCCGCGAAGGCCAGGGGTTCCGGGGGCGCGACCAGGC
>NZ_JBHYKG010000537.1:0-2791 GCF_042741245.1 Kitasatospora sp. NPDC058965 | reverse complement strand
GGAGCGGATCGCCGCGGCCAAGGAGATCGTGCGGGAGTTGACCCGCGACGTCCCGGCGGCCTGGGCCGGGGCCGGACCGGACACCCTGCTCGGTCGCTGCCGCACGGCGGGGATCACGCTGGAGGAGGCGAGCGGGCTCGCCTCGCTGCTGCTGGTCGCGGGCACCGAGACCGCCGCCAGTGCGATGGCGCGCACCGTCGCGCTGATCCACGACACCGGGCAGCAGCACCCGCTGCTCGCGGGCCCGGATCCGGAGCTGGTCCGCACCGCCGTCCGCGAGGGCCTGCGGGTGACCACGCCCGCCCCGGTGATCGGACGGCACGTCAGCGCGGACGTGACGGTGGCCGGCCGCCGGCTCCGCAAGGACGAGCGGATCCTGCTGGTCACCTACGCGGCCGACAACGCGGCCGGCGGCTTCGACCTGGCGCGCCCCTACGACCCGCGCTCGCGCCAGCTCTGGTTCGGCGCCGGCCGCCACCTCTGCCTGGGGGCGCCGGTGGCCCGGGCCGAGGTGGCCCGGATGGTCACCGCCGTCTGCGCCCCCGGGCGCCCCTACCGGATCGTCTCCCGCAGCTGTGCCCGCCGGGTGATGATCCCCTCCTACGCCTCGCTGGTCGTCACCCTGGCCTGAGCCGCCGTCAGCCCGCGGCCGGGGCGGGATGCCGGCACCGCCGCTGCGGCAGAATCGGTGCAGCGACGACGAAGGGGGCACCCGTGCGGACCGGACCGAGGTTGATCCTGCTCTGCGGCCTGCCGGGCGCGGGCAAGACGACGCTGGCCACCCGGCTGGCGGCCGACCTGCCCGCGGTGCGCCTGTGCCCGGACGAGTGGCTCGCCTCGCTCGCGCTCTCCCTCTACGACGAGGCGGCGCGCGACCGGCTGGAGCGCCGGCTCTGGCACCACGCGCAGGAGCTGCTGCGGCTGGGGCAGAGCGTGGTCCTGGAGTTCGGGTTCTGGGGCCGCGCCGAGCGGGACGCGAAGCGCGCCGCCGCCCGGGCCCTCGGGATCCCCGTCGAACTGCGCTACCTCACCGCTCCGTTCGACGAGTTGGTCCGCCGGGTCGAGGCGCGCGGCCGCGAGGGGCGGTGGGACACGGTGCCGATCACCCGGGCGATGATGGAGTCGTACCTGCCGCTCTTCGAGGCCCCGACGGCCGCGGAGCTCGCCCTGTTCGAGCCGCCGGCACCCGGGGGTCGCACACCGTCCGGAACGGGCTCGTAGGACCGCACCCGGGTCGTGACCGGGCCGGTCCGCCGGGACCCGGCCCACGGCTACGAGGCGCTGACCCGCTCGAAGGAGAGGTGGGTGACCCCGCTCGGGGTGGTGGTCGACTCGATGGCGAACCGCTCCTCCAGCCCCTCCAGGCCGTCCCACAGGCGCACGCCGCGGCCGAGCACGATCGGGACCACGGTCAGGTGCATGAAGTCGATCAGGTCGTTGGCCAGGAACTCGCGCACGGTGGTGGGCCCGCCGCCGATCCGCACGTCGAGGCCGCCCGCCGCCTCCCGGGCCTGGCGCAGCGCCTCGGCCGGGCTCGCGTCGAGGAAGTGGAAGGTGGTGCCGCCCTTCATCTCGATGCTCGGGCGGGGGTGGTGGGTGAGCACGAAGACCGGGGTGTGGAAGGGCGGGTTGTCGCCCCACCAGCCGCGCCACTCCTCGTCCGTCCACGGGCCGCGCTGCGGGCCGAACTTGTGCCGCCCCATGATCTCCGCGCCGATCCCCGGGCCCCAGCACCCGGCCAGGGCGTCGTCCACCCCGAGGCTGCCGCCGGACGCGCCGATCATCTCCCGGAAGGTCCGGGTGCCGGTGAACCACTCGGTCAGCCGGGAGCCGGCGTGGCCGAACGGCGCCTCCAGCGTCTGCTCGTCCCCGGTGGCGAACCCGTCGAGCGAGATCGAGAAGTTGTGGACCCGTACCCGTGACATGACGCTCCTCATCCACGACCGGCAACTGATTGCGATCTGCAATCAGTTATCACGATCCACCGTATGCTGGGTGATGGCGGATTGCAATCACCGGAGGTGCACGTGCGGGACGAGCCGCGGTCGGGCTGCGCGATCAATGCGGCGGTCGAGGCGCTGGGCGACCAGTGGAGCCTGATCGTGCTCCGCGACGTCGTCTTCGGCGGGCGCCGCCACTTCCGCGAGCTGCTCGGCCACTCGCAGGAGGGCATCGCCTCGAACATCCTGAGCAGCCGCCTCAAGGCCCTGGTCGCCGGCGGCCTGCTCACCCAGGAGTCCGCCGGGCGGGGCCGGCGGGCCCGGTACAGCCTCACCGAGGCGGGCATCCAGACCGTCCCGATCATGGTCGCGCTCGGCTCCTGGGGGCTGCGCCACCGCCCGACCACCCCCGCACTCGCCGTCCGCGCCCGGCTGCTGGAGGAGGGCGGGGAGCCGCTCTGGACCGACCTGATGGACGAACTGCGCGAGGACCACCTCGGGGTTCCCCGCCCGCACCCCGAACGCCCGCGCGCCTCCCGGCTGTTGCGGGAGGCGTACGAGCGGGTGCTGGCCGGCGGCAGCGCCTGAGCCCCCGGGCGGACGCGGCTACCCGCGCGCGCTCTCGTGCAGGTCCTTGCGGCTGAGGGTGGCGAACGCGACCAGCGCGGCGAGCCCGGCCACCGCCGCACCCAGCGTGAGGACGTCCGTCAGGCCGTGGACGAACGCCGCCCGCGCCGCCTCCGCGACCGCCGCGGCCCGCGGGCCCGCCGCCCGGGCGACCTGGTCGCCCGCACCGGCCGCGACCGCCTGCCGGGCCGCCTCCCCCGCGCCTGGGACGGCCGCCGCGAACG
>NZ_JBHYKG010000536.1:0-2815 GCF_042741245.1 Kitasatospora sp. NPDC058965 | reverse complement strand
GGATGGGCCTGGAGCTGTACGCGAGCGAACCGGTGTTCGCGGCTGCCTTCGACGCGGCGGCCGAGGAGCTGGGGCTGCCGCTGGCCGACGTGATCGCCGCCGGGGACGGCCTGGACCGCACCGGGTGGGCGCAGCCCGCGCTGTTCGCGGTCGAGACGGCGCTGTACCGGCTCTTCGAGTCGTGGGGTGTGCGGCCGGACTTCGTGGCGGGCCACTCGATCGGCGAGTTGGCCGCCGCGCACGTCGCGGGAGTGCTGTCGCTCACGGACGCCGCGCGGCTGGTCGCCGCGCGCGCCGCGCTGATGGAGGCGCTGCCGGGCGGCGGAGCGATGGTGGCGGTGCAGGCGGGCGAGGACGAAGTCCGGGCCGCGCTGGTGCCCGGTGCGGAGATCGCGGCGGTCAACGGTCCGCGCTCGCTGGTGGTCTCGGGCGACGAGTCGGCGGTCGAGCAGGTGGTGGCGCGGTTCGCCGACCGACGCACCCGCCGGCTGCGGGTCAGCCACGCGTTCCACTCCGCCCACATGGACGGGATGCTCGACGCGTTCCGCGCCGTCGCGGCCGACCTGGCGTACGCACCGCCGGCCGTCCCGGTGGTCTCCGCCCTGACCGGGCGGATCGCGACCGCGGCCGAGCTGGCGGACCCCGAGTACTGGGTGCGCCAGGTCCGCGAGGCGGTGCGGTTCGCCGACGTGGTCGGCGAGTTGGACCGCGAAGGAGTCGCCACCTTCGTGGAGCTCGGTCCGGACGGCACCCTGTCGGGGCTGGTCGGACAGGCGTTGGAGACACCGGTGACGGCGGCCGCGCTGCGCCCGGAGCGGGACGAGCGGACCACCGCGCTGACCGCGCTGGCCCGGATCCACGTGCAGGGGCACGCCGTGGACTGGCCGGCGCTGTTCGGCGGCGACCGGCGCCCGCAGGTGATGCTGCCGACCTACCCCTTCCAGCGCCGCCGCTACTGGCTGGACAGCACGGCACGGAGCACGGACGCGGCCGGTCTGGGCCTCGGAGCGGTGGACCATCCGGTCCTGGCGGCCGTCGTGGCGCCCGCCGACTCGACCACGGTGCTGCTCACCGGCAGCCTGGGCCTGCGGACCCACGCCTGGCTCGCGGACCACACCGCGTTCGGCACCGTGATCGCCCCCGGCGCCGCCCTGGTCGAGCTGGCCGTCCGGGCCGGTGACGAGGTCGGTGCGGGCGTCCTGGACGAGCTGGTGGTGGAGGCGCCGCTGGCCCTGCCCGCGCAGGGCTCGGTCCAGCTCCAGGTGGCGGTGGGCGAGCCCGGTGCCGAAGGCGCGCGGACCGTCACCCTCCACGCGCGCACGGCGGACGAGGGCGAGTGGACCCGCCACGCGAGTGGCGTCCTCGCCGTCGCCGGGGCCGGGGCGGTCCCGCAGGCCGGGTGGGCCGCAGCCGCCTGGCCGCCCGCCACCGGCGTGGCACTCCCGGTGGCCGAGGCCTACGGGACCCTGGCCCGGCTCGGCCTCGACTACGGACCGGCCTTCCAAGGCCTGCGGGCGGTGTGGCGGGACGGCGACACGCTCTACGCCGAGGCTGCGCTGCCCGAGGAACTGCGGGGCGAGGCCGCGCGGTTCGGGATCCACCCGGCCCTGCTCGACGCGGCGGCCCAGCTGCCCGCCCTGCACGCGGGCGCCGACGGGGGGCACCGCCTGCCGTTCGCCTACCGCGGCGTCACCCTGCACGCCGCGGGCGCCACCGAGCTGCGGATCCGACTCGCCGCGCACGGACCGCAGGAGTACGGCCTGGAGGCCACCGACGCGGCCGGCCGACCCGTGGTCACGATCGCCTCGCTGAGCACCCGCCCGGTGCGCGCCGACCAGTTCGCAGGGCCCGACACGCTGTTCGCGGTGGACTGGCCGGAGCTGGCGCTGACGGACCCTCAGGAGCACTTCGACTGGCAGGACCTGGCGGCCCCCACCGGTGCCGACGGGGTGTCGGCGGAGCTGCTGGACGCGCTGCGCTCCTGGCTGTCGACCGGGACCGCCGAGCGGCTCGTGGTACTGACCAGGCGGGCGGTGACGGTCCACGCCGACGAGGCCGTGGACCTTGCGGCGGCGCCGGTGTGGGGGTTGGTCCGGTCGGCGCAGTCGGAGCACCCGGAGCGGTTGGTGCTGGTGGACAGTGACGACACGCCCGCCTCGCGGGCGGTGCTGGCGGCCGCGGTGGCCACCGGTGAAC
Source organism: Kitasatospora sp. NPDC058965 (assembly GCF_042741245.1). Taxonomy (NCBI): domain Bacteria; kingdom Bacillati; phylum Actinomycetota; class Actinomycetes; order Kitasatosporales; family Streptomycetaceae; genus Kitasatospora; species Kitasatospora sp. NPDC058965. Next base: position 619 of record NZ_JBHYKG010000536.1, on the reverse strand, counting down.
CGCAACTCGCGCTGCGCGAGGGCCGGGTGCACGTGCCGCGCCTGGTGCGGACCGCCCCGGCAACCGCCGACCGTCCGTGGGATCCGGACGGCACGGTGCTGATCACGGGTGGCACCGGGACGCTGGGTGCGCTGTTGGCCCGTCACCTGGTGACCGAGCGCTCGGTCGGGCACCTGCTGCTGCTCTCCCGCAGTGGTCTCGCCGCCCCGGGAGCCGAGGAGCTGATGGCGGAGCTGACGGCCCTCGGCGCCACGGTCACGATCGAGGCGGTGGACGCGGCCGACCGGGAGGCACTGGCGGCCGCGCTGGAGCGGATCCCGGCCGCCCACCCGCTGACGGCGGTGGTGCACACGGCCGGCGTGGTGGACGACGGCATCGTGACCGCCCTGACGCCCGAGCGGCTGGCCGCCGTGTGGCGCCCCAAGGCCGAGGGCGCCCGCCACCTGCACGAGCTGACGCGGGGCCACGACCTGGCCGCCTTCGTCCTCTACTCCTCCGTCGCCGGCGTCCTCGGTTCGCCGGGCCAGGCGAGCTACGCGGCGGCCAACACCTACCTGGACGCCCTGGCCCAGCACCGGCGCGCCCTCGGGCTGCCCGGCCAGTCGCTGGCCTGGGGCCA
>NZ_JBHYKG010000535.1:0-2816 GCF_042741245.1 Kitasatospora sp. NPDC058965 | reverse complement strand
TTCGCCGGCGAGGTGACCCGGGTGGCCCGCGAGGTCGGCACCGAGGGCCGGCTCGGCGGCCAGGCCGACGTCAAGGGCGTCTCCGGCACCTGGAAGGACCTGACCGAGTCGGTCAACGTGATGGCGGACAACCTCACCGCCCAGGTCCGCGCCATCGCCGCGGTCACCACCTCGGTGGCCCAGGGCGACCTGTCGCAGAAGATCCGGGTGGACGCCCGCGGCGAGATCCTCGAACTCAAGGAGACCATCAACACGATGGTCGACCAGCTGTCCGCGTTCGCGGACGAGGTGACCCGGGTGGCCCGCGAGGTCGGCACCGAGGGCAACCTCGGCGGCCAGGCCACCGTCCGGGGCGTGTCGGGCACCTGGAAGGACCTCACCGACAACGTCAACGTGATGGCCTCGAACCTGACCGGGCAGGTCCGCTCGATCTCCCAGGTGGCCACTGCCGTGGCCCGCGGCGACCTGTCGCAGAAGATCACGGTCGAGGCCAAGGGCGAGGTCGCGGCGCTGGCCGGGGTGATCAACACCATGGTCGACACCCTCTCGGCCTTCGCCGACGAGGTGACCCGGGTGGCCCGCGAGGTCGGCACCGAGGGCATGCTGGGCGGCCAGGCCCGGGTGTCGAACGTCGCGGGGACCTGGAAGGACCTCACCGACAACGTCAACTTCATGGCGCACAACCTGACCAGCCAGGTCCGCAACATCGCCCAGGTCACCACCGCGGTGGCCAACGGCGACCTGACCCGCAAGATCGACGTCGACGCCCGCGGCGAGATCCTGGAGCTCAAGACCACCATCAACACCATGGTCGACCAGCTCGGCTCGTTCGCCGCCGAGGTCACCCGGGTGGCCCGCGAGGTCGGCAGCGAGGGCCGGCTGGGCGGGCAGGCCGAGGTCGAGGGCGTCTCCGGCACCTGGAAGCGGCTGACCGAGAACGTCAACGAGCTGGCCGGCAACCTGACCCGCCAGGTCCGCGCGATCGCCGAGGTGACCAGCGCGGTCACCGCCGGCGACCTGACCCGCTCGATCACCGTGGACGCCTCCGGCGAGGTCGCCGACCTCAAGGACAACATCAACGTCATGGTCCACTCGCTGCGCGAGACCACCCGCGCCAACGAGGAGCAGGACTGGCTCAAGACCAACCTCGCCCGGCTGTCCGGGCTGCTCCAGGGCCAGCGCGACCTGGCGGTGGTCGCCGCGTCCGTCATGGACGAGCTGACCCCGCTGGTCGGCGCCCAGTGCGGCGCCTTCTACCTCGCCGAGGAGCACCCCGACCAGGCCGGCACGGTGCTCCAGCTGGTCGGCTCCTACGCCTTCCCCGACGGCAGCCGGCCGACCCGGTTCCGGCTCGGCGAGTCCTTCGTCGGCCAGGCCGCGCGCAGCCGCCGGACCATCACGGTGGACGAGCTGCCCGCGGGCTACCTGGCGGCCTCCTCGGGCCTGGGCCGCACCGACTCGCTCTCGCTGGTGGTGCTGCCGATCGTGGTCGAGGACCAGGTGCTCGGCGTCATCGAACTGGCCTCGGTCCGCCCGCTCACCCCGGTCCACCGGGGCTTCCTGGACCAGCTGATGGAGACCATCGGGGTCAATCTCAACACCATCACGGCCAACGCCCGGACCGACGAGCTGCTCCAGGAGTCGCAGCGGCTGACCGCCGAACTCCGGGTCCGGTCGGAGGAGTTGCAGGCCCGCCAGGAGGAGCTGCAGGCCTCCAACGCGGAGTTGGAGGAGAAGGCCGAGCTGCTGGCCACCCAGAACCGCGACATCGAGGCGAAGAACCTGGAGATCGAGCAGGCCCGCCAGGAGCTGGAGGCCCGCGCCCAGCAGCTGTCGATCGCCTCCACCTACAAGTCGGAGTTCCTGGCCAACATGAGCCACGAGCTGCGCACCCCGCTCAACAGCCTGCTGATCCTCGCCCAGCTGCTGGCCCAGAACCCGACCCGGAACCTGACGGCCAAGCAGGTCGAGTACGCCGGCATCATCCACTCGGCCGGGTCCGACCTGCTGCAGCTGATCAACGACATCCTGGACCTGTCCAAGGTCGAGGCCGGGAAGATGGACCTGACCATCGACGAGCTGCCGCTGGCCGGGCTGGTCGACTACGTGGAGACCACCTTCCGGCCGCTGACCGGCGACAAGGGCCTGTCCTTCGCCGTGCGCACCGCCCGCGGCGTGCCGGCCGAGCTGCTGACCGACGAGTACCGGCTGCGCCAGGTGCTGCGCAACCTGCTGTCCAACGCGGTGAAGTTCACCGAGCGGGGCGGGGTCGAGCTGCACATCGACCCGGTCGATCCCGCCGAGGTGCCCGAGGGCGTGCGGCGGCACGCCCCCGTGCTGGCGTTCCGGGTGGTCGACACCGGCATCGGCATCGCGCCCGAGCACCTGGAGACCGTGTTCGGCGCGTTCCAGCAGGCCGACGGCACCACCAGCCGCAAGTACGGCGGCACCGGCCTCGGACTGTCCATCAGCCGGGAGATCGCGCTGCTGCTCGGCGGGGCGCTCGGGGTGGAGAGCACGCTGGGCAAGGGCAGTGCGTTCACCCTGTACCTGCCCACCGCCCCGCTGGACCCGCAGGAGCTGCACGGGACCGCGCTGCCGGTGCCGCCGCAGGGGCCGGCCGGGGCCCGGGACGGCCGGGCCCGGCCGCAGGGCCCGGCGGCGCGGGCGGAGTCGCTGCCGCCGCGCCGCCTGCTGGTCGTCGAGGGCCGGGCCAACGGGCTGCTGACGCTGGTGGCCGAGAGCGCCCTCGGGGACCTGCCGACGGCCGCCGGCCACACCGCCGAACTGGTCGCCGCGGTGGGCGCCCGGGGGGC
>NZ_JBHYKG010000534.1:0-2919 GCF_042741245.1 Kitasatospora sp. NPDC058965 | reverse complement strand
CACCAGAGCGACGTCCGCAACGGCCGCTGGGCCGTCGTGGCGGCCGGCCGGCCGCCACGACGGCCCAGCGGCCGTTGCGGACGTCGCTCTGGTGGCTCAGCGCATCGCGCTGCGGCCCGGCAGCGCGAGGGCGGCGACCGCGGTCGCGACCAGGGCGATGATCGCGGAGCCCACCAGGGCGTTGCTGTACCCGGCGGTCAGCGCGGTGTTGAGCACGTGACCGGCCTTGGTGGAGCTGGTGGTGCCGGCCGCGGCCACGGTGGCGAGCACCGCCAGGCCGAGCGCGGCACCGATCTGGTTGGAGGTGTTGAACAGGCCCGAGGCCAGGCCGGCCTCCTCCTCCGAGGCGGAGCTGGTCGCGGCCACCGTGGCCGAGACCCAGACCGTGCCACCGCCCAGACCGGCCAGGATCTCCGGGCCGAACTGCTCGGCCCAGAAGCTGCCGCCGTCGATGCCGGAGGCCCAGAAGGTACCGCCGGCCACCAGCAGGGTGCCCAGCATCGTGGTGCCCTTCAGACCCAGGCGCGGCAGCACCCGGCCCACGTTGGTGGCGGCCAGCACCACCGAGATCGCCAGCGGCACCAGCGCCAGGCCGGAGCGCAGCGGCGAGTAGCCCTCGACGATCTGGGTGTAGAGGGTGAGGAAGAAGATCGCCGGGATCATGGCCATCGGGACCAGCCCGCCGACCAGGTTCGCCCCCGGCAGCACCTTGCGGCGGAAGACGCTCAGCGGGATGAGCGGCTGCTTGTGCTTGGCCTCGATCACCAGGAACAGGGCCAGCAGCACCACGGCGCCGATGATCCCGCCGATGGTGCGGCCCGAACCCCAGCCGACCGAGCCGGCGTCGACCAGGGTGAAGACCAGCAGGCCGAGGCCGGCGGTGACGAACAGCGCACCCCCGAGGTCGAAGACCTTCTCCTCCACCGTGCTCTCACCGACCGGCAGGAAGCGCACCGCCAGCCCGGCGGCGATCAGCGCGATCGGCACGTTGACGTAGAACACGGCCTGCCAGCCGAACCAGTTGGTCAGCACGCCGCCGAGGATCATGCCGGCCGCGCCACCGGCGCCGGAGACGGCACCGTAGACGCCCAGGGCCTTGTTCCGCGCGGTCTTGCCCTCGGCCGTGTCGTCCGGGAACACCGTCATCAGCAGCGACAGGGCGGCCGGCGCGGCGAGCGCGGAGGCCAGACCCTGCACGGCCCGGACGATGATCACCATGGTCGGCGAGGTCGACAGGCCGCCGACCGCCGAGGCGGCGGCGAACAGCACCAGGCTGATGATGAACAGCTTGCGGCGGCCCATCAGGTCGGCCAGGCGGCCGCCCAGCATCAGGAAGCCGCCGAAGAGCAGCACGTACGCGTTGGTCACCCAGGACAGGCTCGCCTGGGAGAAGCCGAGGTCGCTGCCGAGGGAGGGCATCGCCACGGCGACAATCGTCGAGTCCAGCACCAGCATGAACTGGACCGCGACAAGCAGGAGGAGCGCAGCCGTCCGGTTGCCACCCGCTGCCTGGACACTGGGCGCAGCGTTGCGTGTGACGGCCCGCTGGTCCGTTGGTGCGGTCATGGATGGAACCTCCAAGAGAGAACTGGACGCCATAGATATGGCTCAGTGAATACGACACTAACCGAGGCACCGAGTTCCAAGAACGCCCGGAAGCGAATATCCGAGATCATTTAGGAATGCAGCCGACACTGCGTCATGAACCACCTGCACTACGTCAGGTCGGCCTCCCCGCGGCCCCGCCCCACAGCGTCTGCCTGGCCTTTTCGGGCCCCGCAGTGAACGCAGTGCGGCAGCGGGAACATCTCGCCCCGGGCGACGCAGTGGTCCCGCACTAGGGTCGGTGGCAGGATTTTCGGCGACCGCACTTAATTCGCACGAAAGCCCGATCCGATCAGGGAGGAGCACAAATGAACACGTCGCGCCGCACACGTTTCGGAGCGAATTCCACGGCCGCCGAGGTGGCGGCCGGGCACGACCTGTCCGGCCGCACGGCGATCGTCACCGGGGCCGCTTCGGGGATCGGCGTGGAGACCGCGCGGGCGCTGGCCGGCACCGGCGCCCGGGTGGTGGTCGCGGCCCGCGACGCGGCACGCGGCGAGGCCGTGGCCGCCGACGTCCGGCAGTCCACCGGCAACCCGGAGGTCCGGTTCGAACTGCTCGACCTGGCCTCGCTGCGCTCGGTGCGCGCCTTCACCGAGCGCTTCCTGGCCACCGGCAGCCCGCTGGCGGTGCTGGTCAACAACGCCGGTGTGATGGCGACGCCGTTCAGCCACACCGAGGACGGCTTCGAGCTCCAGTTCGGCACCAACCACCTGGGCCACTTCGCCCTCACCACCGGCCTGCTGCCGGCCCTGCGGGCGGCCGGCGGGGCCCGGGTGGTCTCGCTCTCCTCGCGGGCCCACGGCATCGACCAGGTGCACCTGGAGGACCCGAACTTCCGCCACCGCCCGTACCAGCCCTGGGCCGCCTACGGGCAGTCCAAGACCGCCAACGCCCAGTTCGCGGTGGCCCTGACGGAGCGTTACGGCGACCAGGGCATCACCTCCAACGCCGTGATGCCCGGAGTGATCCTCTCCCCGCTGTGGAAGCACACCGAGCAGTGGGACCCGCGCCGGGTCGGCCCGGACGGCAACCAGGCCACCCCGCCCGGCTGGAAGAACGCCGAGCAGGGTGCGGCCACCAGCGTCTGGGCCGCGCTGGCGGAGGAGCTGGCGGGTGTCGGCGGGCGGTACCTGGACAACTGCGCCGTCTCCCGGCCGTGGCCCGGCGACGGCCTGCCGGACGGCCACTACCGGACCTACGCGCTCGACCCGCAGCGGGCCGACGCGCTCTGGCGGCTGTCCGAGACGCTGCTCGCGGGGTGAGCGGCAGACCCGCCGCTGCGACGGCCGCGGGGGCCGACCCGGTCCGGGT
>NZ_JBHYKG010000533.1:0-2924 GCF_042741245.1 Kitasatospora sp. NPDC058965 | reverse complement strand
GGCCCGGACGCGGCGCCCGCCGACGCCGCCGGCCCGGACGCCGTGCCCGTCCACCCCGCGGCCCCGCCCGGGCCGACGCACTGTCAGGAGGCCGCCCGGCGCACCGGCACTGCCGCCGACACGCTGCGCCGGGCCTTCAACGCCACCCCGCACCGCCCCACCGGACTGTCCACCAGCTCGCGCGCCCTGGTCCGCCTGGTCGACGAGCTCACCTGGCTCTGCACGGTGGTGGCCGACCGCCCCGCGCCCACCGACGAGCCGCAGGCCTGCGACCCCGCCGCGCGCACCGTCCGGCTCGCCGTCGCCGAGGTGCTGGAGCGGGCCGCCGACCTGCTGACCGACCTGCGCGGCCCCGCCGGCCCGCTGCGCGAGGCCCGGCAACGGCTGGCGGCCGCGATGGCGGGCATGGTGCGCAGCTCCACCGTCCGGCTGCCGGTGGACCACCCGGTGGGCGACGGGGCCGCCGAGGTGTACGGCTTCATCGCCACCCTCGACCTCTCCTTCCGGGCCCAGGAACTGGGCTTCGCGGTGCGGCAGATCGCGCGCAACGTGGAGCTGGCCGCCGCTGCCTGGCAGCGCCGCTGGCCGGACCGGCTGCTGGGGCGCGAACCGGGCGCGGTCCGCGGGCCGCTGGCCGCCGCGCGGGACCGGGCCGCCGCGCACCTGGGGCGCCGCTCGGTCTGGCTGCACAACAGCCTGCGCGGTGGGGCGGGCCTGGGCATCGCGGTGCTGCTGGCGAACCTGACGAGCGTGCAGCACGCCTTCTGGGTGCTGCTCGGGACGCTGTCGGTGCTGCGCTCCAACGCGCTGAGCACCGGTCAGAACGCGGTCCGGGCGGTGCTGGGCACGGTGGCCGGCTCGGTCCTGGGGGCGGCGCTGCTGCAGCTGATCGGCCACCACGGGACGGCGCTGTGGTTCGTGCTGCCGGTGTCCGTCCTGGTCGCCGGGATCGCACCGGCCGCGATCTCGTTCGCGGCCGGGCAGGCGGCCTTCACCGTCACGCTCGCGGTGCTGTTCAACATCGGGCAGAACCCGGACTGGCACATCGTGCTGCTGCGGGTCCAGGACATCGCGCTGGGCTGCGCGGTGAGCCTGGTGGTGGCCGTGTTCTTCTGGCCGCGCGGGGCGTCGGCCGCGATGGGCCGGGCACTCGCCGCCGCCTACACGGACAGCGCCGACTACCTGGCGGGGGCGGTCGAGTACGCGCTCGGGCACTGCGCGGTGGCCGACCCGGTCCGCCAACGGCGCACGGCGGCCGCCGCCGCCCGCCGGCTGGACGACGCCTACCGCAGCTACCTCGCCGAGCGCGGCAGCAAGCCGCTCTCGCTGGCCGACACCACCACCCTGGTCACCGGCGTGGTCGGGCTGCGGCTGGCCGCCGACGCCGTGGTCTCGCTCTGGCAGCACGCGGAGCCCGCGCCGCAGCGGCCCGAACGGACCGCGGCCCACCTGGTGATCCTGGGCCTGACCACCCGGGTCACCGACTGGTACCGCGGTCTGGCCGGCTGCCTGGACGGCGGCGCGGGGCTGCCCGCCCCGGTCACCCGGCGCCCCGAGGCCGCCGCCCGCCTGGTCGCCTCGGTCCGCACCGACCTGACCGACCCGCGGGGCCGGGCGACGGCCACCGCCGTGCGCCTGATCTGGACGGGTGACCACGTCGATGCCGCCAGGCGGCTCCAGCCGAGCCTGGCCGCGTCGCTGGCGCGGTACCGCTGACCGGGCCGCGGGCGCGTCCGGTCACCGCTGCCGACTCCGCAGTTGGTGGTCGAGCGAGTCCAGCGCCCACTCCCAGGACTCCTCGCTCGGCACCGCGGTGTGGCGGAACCCGCCCGCCTCCTCCAGGCTGACGAAGCCGTGGAAGACGCTGCCGAGCAGGCGGACCGCGTGGGTCTGCTCGGGCTCGGGGAGGTCGTAGCCGCGCAGCACGGCGCGCAGCATCTCGGCGTGCCGCACGCCCGCGCTGGCGGCGGCGGTCTGCGGGTCCAGCGGCCCGCGCATCGCCCGGTAGCGGCCGGGGTGGGCGCGGGCGTAGTCGCGGTAGGCGTTGCCGCAGGCGGCCAGCGCGTCGCGGCCGGCGCGGCCGGCCAGGTCGGCGGCCATCGTGTCGGCGAGCTCCGCCAGGGCGAGCAGGGCGATCCGGGTCCGCAGGTCCTGCGAGCTCCTCAGGTGCGAGTAGAGGCTGGCCACCTTGACGTCGAAGCGGCGGGCGAGGGCGGAGACGGTCACGTTGTCGAAGCCGACCTCGTCCGCCAGTTCCGCACCGGCCAGGACCAGGCGCTCCGGTGTGAGCCCCGCACGGGCCATGAACCTCTTCCGATCTGCCGAAGGTATGTATCCATTTGCCTAAAGGCTTTAGGAAACCTAGCCTACCGGGTATGAAGCCGTTGACCGAACCAGAGATCCGTGCCGCCTTCGTGAACTGCTCCAAGGGTGAGGCCAAGCGCCTCAACCTCCCCCGCGACCTGGCCGAACGGCCCTGGGAGGATCTGGACTTCCTCGGCTGGCGCGATCCCCAGGCGCCCGACCGGGCGTACCTGGTGACCGAGCTGGCGGGCCGGGTGACCGCCGTGGTGCTGCGCAGCCCGAGCGCGGCCGCGTGGCAGCAGCGGCGCAGCCTCTGCTCGCTCTGCGTCACCATGCACACCGGGGGAGTGTCGCTGATGGTGGCGCCGCGGGCCGGGCAGGCCGGCAAGGAGGGCAGCTCGGTGGGCGCGTACCTCTGCGCCGACCTGGCCTGCTCGCTCTACCTGCGCGGCAAGCGGGAGCCCGGCGGCGGGCAGCTGCACGAGTCGCTGACGGTGGCGGAGAAGATCGAGCGCCTGACCGGCAACCTGGCGGAGTTCCTGGGCAAGGTCACCGCTTGAGCCGTTCGCGCCGGGCGGGTCGCCCGGCGGACGACGCGCAGCGGCGCCACGGGTGAACCC
>NZ_JBHYKG010000532.1:0-2933 GCF_042741245.1 Kitasatospora sp. NPDC058965 | reverse complement strand
AAGTAGCTCCGCTACGAGGGCGTTCCTGCCGCACGCCGAGAGCACGCACCGAACGACCCGGCCTGATCCGACGCGAATGGTCAGACAGGCCCTAGCCCCCGCCCCTCCCGCCCCTCCCCGCAGCACCCAGGACCCCGCGCCCACGCCCACGCCCACGCCCGCGCCCGGTCCCCGGGGCCCCACACCCCGCGCACCACGCCCCCCTCACCGTCGGAGACCCCCGTGCCCCCTGCCGCCCCCTCCCGCCGAACCGTGCTCCGCTCGCTGGCCGCCGCCGGCCTGCTCGTCGCCGGAGCGACCGCCTGCAGCCCGGACGAGGCCGAACCCGATCCCGCCCAGCCGCCCCGGCCGGGCGGACCGACCGCCGCGCGCAACACCGCCGGCATCCGGTTCGGCGCCGAATGGGAGAACCACGCCCGCACCTTCATGGCCTGGCCGGCCTCGGAGAACGTCTGGGGCAGCCAACTCGACGGCGTCCGGCAGGACATCGCCGGCCTGGCCCGCGCGGTGGCCGGCTACGAGCCGGTCGTCCTGCTGGCCCGCGAGGCCCAGGCGGACGCCGCCCAGCGCGCCTGCGGCAACGACGTGGAGGTGATCCCGGTCCCGGTCGACGACCTGTGGGCGCGCGACACCGTCTGCGTCTTCGTGGAGCAGGACGGCAAGGTCAAGGGCGTCGACCTCAACTTCAGCGGCTGGGGCCACAAGCAGGAGCACACCGCCGACGCCGGGGTGGCCCGCGCGGTGCTCGCCAAGTACGGCCTGGACCGGATCGCCACCCCGCTGGTGGCCGAGGGCGGCTCGTTCGAGACCGACGGCCAGGGCACCCTGATGGTCACCGAGAGCTCGGTGGTCAACGACAACCGCAACCCGGGCCGCAGCCGGGACCAGATCGAGCAGGAGCTGCGGACGGTGCTCGGCGTCACCAAGGTGCTCTGGCTGGAGGGCGTGCGCGGCAAGGACATCACCGACGCGCACGTGGACTGCCTGACCAGGTTCGCCGCGCCCGGCGTGGTGCTGCTCGACCAGTCCTTCCCCGGCTCGCCCACGGACGTCTGGTCGCGCTCGGCCGAGCAGGCGAAGCGGGTGCTGAAGGACGCCACCGACGCCCGGGGCAAGCAGCTGCAGATCGTCGAGATCCCGCAGCCCGACCCGGACCGGATCACCGGCCGCGGCGACGCCTTCGTCTCCTCCTACCTCAACTTCTACGTCGCCAACAAGGCGGTCTTCCTGCCGCGGTTCGGCGACCAGCGGGCCGACGACCGGGCGCAGCAGATCATGCGCGACCACTTCCCGGGCCGCGACATCGTCCCGCTGACGATCGACACCATCGCCTCCGGCGGCGGTGGCATCCACTGCTCGACCCACGACCAGCCCGCCGGCCCCGCGGCCGGGTGACGACATGCAGCTGACTCCCACCGAACGCGACCGACTGCTGCTGTTCACCGCCGCCGAGCTCGCGCGCTCGCGCCGGGCCCGCGGGCTGCGGCTCAACGTGCCGGAGGCGACCGCGCTGATCGCCGACACCGTCTGCGAGGCGGCCCGGGACGGGGCCCGGCTGGCCGAGGCGGTCGCCACCGCCCGCCGGGTGCTCGGCCTCGACGACGTGCTGCCCGGGGTGGCCGACGTGGTCACCGAGATCCACGTCGAGGCGGTGTTCGAGGACGGCACCCGGCTCGCCGTGGTCGGCGACCCGTTCGGCGCCGCGCCGGGCCTGGGCGAGGCCGCGCCGGGGGCCGTGCTCCCCGGCCCCGGCACCGGGCCGGAGCGCCCGCCCACCCGCACCCTGACCGTGCGCAACACCGCGGCCGTGCCGGTCTCGGTCACCTCGCACTTCCACTTCTTCGAGGCCAACCCGCGGCTGGCCTTCGACCGGGCCGCGGGCTACGGCATGCGGCTGGCGGTCCCGGCCGGCTCGTCGGTGCGCTTCGACCCGGGCGGCACGGTGGAGGTCGGGCTGGTGCCGATCGGCGGCGACCGGGTGGCGATCGGCTTCGCCGGCCTGGTCGACGGGCCGCTGGACGCCCCCGGCGCGAAGGACGAGGCACTGCGCCGGGCCGCCGCCTGCGGCTACCTGGGCGCCGGAGCGGACGACAACGGACAGGAGGGCCCCCGGTGAGCGGCACCATCGAACCCGAGGAGTACGCGGCGGTGCACGGCCCGCGGGCCGGGGACCGGATCCGGCTCGGCGACAGCGGACTGGTGGTGCGGGTCGAGTCGGACTCGCAGCGCCCCGGCGAGGAGTTCCTGGTCGGCTTCGGCAAGACCGCCCGGGACGGCCAGCACCTCAAGGCCGCCGCCGTGCGGGACACCTGCGACCTGGTGATCAGCAACGTCGTGGTGATCGACGCCGTGCTCGGCATCCGCAAGACGTCGATCGGCGTCCGGGCGGGCCGGATCGTCGCGATCGGGCGGGCCGGCAACCCCGACACGCTCGACGGGGTCGAGGTGGTGGTCGGGACCGGGACCACGATCGTCTCCGGCGAGGGCCTGATCGCCACGGCCGGCGCCATCGACACCCACGTCCACCTGATGTCCCCGCGGATCATGGAGGCCTCGCTCGCCTCCGGCGTCACCACCATCATCGGCCAGGAGATCGGCCCGGCCTGGGGCGTGGGCGTCAACTCGCCCTGGGCGCTGCGGCACGGCTTCAACGCCTTCGACGCCTGGCCGGTCAACATCGGCTTCCTGGCCCGGGGCTCGTCCTCCCGTCCGGCTCCGCTGGAGGAGGCACTGGCCGAGGGCGGCGCCTGCGGCTTCAAGGTGCACGAGGACATGGGCGCGCACACCCGCGCGCTGGACACCGCGCTGCGCGTCGCCGAGCAGTACGACGTGCAAGTGGCCCTGCACACCGACGGGTTGAACGAGTGCCTGTCGGTCGAGGACACCCTCGCCGTGCTGGAGGGCCGCACCATCCACGCCTTCCACATCGAGGG
>NZ_JBHYKG010000531.1:0-2964 GCF_042741245.1 Kitasatospora sp. NPDC058965 | reverse complement strand
GTCGGCGGCACCTCCTGGGGATGGCAGGCGGACCCGTCCGTCGTCTACACCTCCTACGACTACGGTGCGCCGATCAGCGAGACCCGTCAGCTGACCGACAAGTACCAGCAGGACAAGCTGATCGGCTACTTCGCCCGGGCCGCCCAACCGCTGACCAAGACCGACCAGGTGCCGGCCCCGGCGCCGAGCTCGTCCGCCGTGGTCGAGACGGTCCGTCAGAACCCGGACGACGGGACCCAGTTCCACTTCCTCCGGCAGGCCACCACGTCCTCCGGGAGCACCGTCGGCACCCACCTGTCGCTGGACCTGACCACCGGCAGCTACACCTTCGACGACCAGGACGGGCGCCTCGCCTACTCGGCCGGCTGGACCCACGTCGGCGCCGACCAGGCCTACACGGCGGGCGAGTTCGCGCACACCGAGTCCTGGACCGACACCGCCGGCGCCGACCTCACCGTCCCGTTCACCGGGACCGCGGTGCGGTGGATCGCGTCGACGGCCCCCAACCACGGCCTGGCGGACGTCTACCTGGACGGCGCCCAGGTCGCCACCGTGGACGGCTACTCGGCCACCACCCTGCCGCAGCAGGTGCTCTACCACGCCGAGCACCTGACCGCCGGCCCGCACACGCTGCGGATCGTCGCCACCGGGCGGAAGAGCCCGAGTGCCACGGGCACCTTCGTCGGCGTGGACGCGGTCGACCAGCCGAGCGCGGCCGACCGGAGCTACCCGTCCGTCCCGCAGCAGCCCGGCACCGACATCACGCTGAACGGCCGCCAGTCCAAGACCCTGCTGGCCCGCTACCAACTCGGCGCCAGCCGCCTGCAGTACTCCACCTCGGAGCTGATGACCAACGCCACCGTCGGCGGCCGCGACCTGGCCGTGCTCTACGGGGACGCCGGGCAGGCCGGCGAGACCGTCCTCAACTACCCCGACCGCCCGACGGTCACGGTCCTCGACGGCAGCGTGCAGAGCAGCTGGGACCAGGCCACCGGTGACCTGCGGCTCGACTACCGGCACGACGGCCTGGCCCGGGTGCTGGTCACCGGCGGGGCCCGACCGCTGCTGCTGCTGATCGGCGACACGGCGACCGCCGAGCAGTTCTGGCAGGCCCCGACCGCCGACGGGCCGGTGCTGGTCCGCGGCTCCTCGCTGCTGCGCACCGCGGCCGTGGTCAACGGCAACCTGGCCCTGACCGGCGACACCGACAGCGCCGGACCGGTGGAGGTCTACTCGGCCACCCTCGGCACGGTGAGCTGGAACGGCCGCACACTCGCCACCAAGGCCACGCCCAGCGGGGCCGCGGTCGGCCGACTGCCCGGCCCGCAGGCCGTCGCGCTGCCGCAGCTGACCGGGTGGAAGCAGCAGGCCGAGACGCCCGAGGCGCAGCCCGGGTTCGACGACTCGACGTGGACCGTCGCCGACCGGACCAGCTCGAACAGCACCACCACACCGGTCACCCGGCCGGTGCTGTTCGCCGACGACTACGGCTTCCACCACGGCGACGTCTGGTACCGGGCGCACTTCCGCGGCATGGTCGGCACCAGCGGGGCGGACCTGTCCGCGATCACCGGGACGTCCGGCCAGTACGCGGTCTGGCTCAACGGCACCTTCCTGGGCACCACCGGCGACTCCCGGCACACCTTCGCCTTCCCGGCCGGGGCGCTGCGGGACGGGGCGGACAACGTCCTGTCGGTGCTGCTGGAGAACGCGGGCCACAACGAGGACTGGAGCGCGAACGACTCGCACAAGGAGGCCCGCGGGCTGACCGGGGCCACCCTGCTGGGCGCGCCGACCACCGCGGTCACCTGGCGGATCCAGGGGGCGCTGGGCGGCGAGCACCCGGTGGACCAGGTGCGCGGGCCGATGAACACCGGCGGGCTGTACGGCGAGCGGTCCGGCTGGTCGCTGCCGGGCTACCCGGACAGCTCCTGGGCGCCGGTCACGCTGCCGACCGCCGACACCGTGCCGGGGGTGACCTGGTACCGCACCTCGGTCCCGCTGGACCTGCCGAAGGGCCAGGACACCTCGGTGGGTCTGAAGATCACCGACGACCCGTCCCGCCACTACCGGGCCCTGCTCTTCGTCAACGGCTGGCAGGTGGGCCGGTACGTGAACGACCTGGGCCCGCAGCACAGCTTCCCGGTCCCGACCGGCGTGCTGAACCCGAACGGGGCCAACTCGGTGGCGGTCGCGGTCTGGAACGCCGACGGCAGCACCGGCGGGCTCGGGTCCGTCCAGCTGGAGTCGTACGGCACCCGGCTCTCCCCGCTGAAGGTAGGGACGGTCGACAGCCCCCGCTACCGGGCCGCGGACTACCCTTCGACCACCCACCGGGCCGGCCTGGTGCTGGGCGCACCCGAGCACCTGGCCCCGGGCAGTGCGACCACGGTCACGGCCGCCCTCAGCGTCCCGGCCGGTGCCCCGGAGGCGAACTCCGCCGCCTTCACCCTGCAGGCCCCCGACGGGTGGACCGTCACCCCGACCGGCCCGCCGCCCGGCACCCGGGTCCGCCCCGGCAGCACCGTCACGGCGACCTGGCAGGTCGTCGCGCCGGCCGACGGGTTCGCGGCGCCCGGTCGGCTCACCGCCGCGGCGAGCTACCGCCAGGGCGGCGCCCAGCGGCTGACCGACGACCGGGAGGTCCTGCCGGCCGACCGGACCGTGCCGCCGACCTCCGACACCCCGGTCAGCGCGCTGCCGTTCGCCTACGCGGCCAACGGCTGGGGCCCGGTGGAGCGTGACCGCAGCAACGGCGGCGCCGGGGCCGGGGACGGACGCACCCTCTCGCTCAACGGCCAGGCCTTCGGCTCCGGCCTGGGCACCAACGCCACCAGCGTGGTCGGCCTGGAGCTGGCCGGCCACTGCACCCGCCTCACCGCCCGGGTCGGTCTCGACGACGAGGTCGCGCACGGCTCGGTCGCCTTCGCCGTCCGCGCGGACGGCCGGACCCTGGCCAGCACG
>NZ_JBHYKG010000530.1:0-2995 GCF_042741245.1 Kitasatospora sp. NPDC058965 | reverse complement strand
GGAGGTGCCCCCATCCTCCGCCTTGCGATGCACGCACCCCAACGCCGCCGCGCCCGCCCTTCGGGCGGACGACGGGGGTTTGAAGACGGACCCTATGGCCTGGGACCGGCGGGGAGGGCCAACTCGCGGGAATCGGACGTGCGGTGGCCCCGCCGCTCGGGCGAGCGACGGGGCCACCGGTCGGGCCGGCCCGGGGTCAGGCCAGCTTGCCCATGGCGTGGACCTCCTGGACGTCACCGGTGTTGAAGAAGCTCCACGGGACGGTGACGAAGCCGCCGTCGCCCCAGCCGCTGCCCCAGCTGTTCTCGATCTTCACGCCCTGGTCGTTGTAGCCCACGACGGTCACCTCGTGGCCGCCCACGACCGGGTCGCTGCCGGAGTCGCCGGGCAGGTAGCTGTAGCTGTCCGCGGTGGCGGAGTCGATGTCCATGAAGCTCTGGTGCACCTGGAAGCCGATCGGCACCGGCATGCCCTGGGATATCGCGTCCTCGATGGCGGAGCGGGCCGCGTCGCCGCTGGTGGGCAGCTCGGTGAAGCCGGAGAGCTTGTACTGGGCGGCGTTGGCGGTCTCGTTGGCGTCGGGCTGGGTGGTGTAGTCCTGGGTGCCCTGCCAGTAGTCGGACTGGGTGTCGATGCCCTGCTGCTGCTCCATCGGCAGCGCGACGCTGGCGTAGGTGCCCTGGTCGTTGCCCTGGGCGATCTGCGAGTAGATGTACATCGGGGCCATCGGGGCCCCGCTGATGCCCTGCTCGCTCATCAGGATGCCGTAGCCCGTGTAGCCGGTGGCCCAGGTGACGCAGGCCCCGACCTGGCCCTGGTCGCCCGGGGCGAGGGCGTAGTTGCTCAGGTCGGCACTGGCGGGGGCGGCGCCGCTCCGGGCGAACGGGGCGATGGCCGCGAGGTCGGTGGTCGCCGCGGCGTGCACCGCGTGCTTGTGGGCCTTCAGCGCGGCGAGGTCGAGGCCGAGGCCGTGCCGCAGGTGCTTGTGGTGGCCGGCCGGCCGCGCGGCGGCGGAGGCCGTGGTCGCCGCGGAGGCGACGGTCAGGCAGGACAGCGCGAGGGCAGCGGTGATGCCGATCGCCTTGGTTGCGCGCATGCATGTGCTCCTTGGGGGAAGCCGGCCCGTGGTGGGGCCGGCACGCCGTCCGATCGCCGTTGTGGGGCGGCGGGACGGAGCAGCGGGATGTGGGGGTCGCCCAGGTGACTGACCGTCACCTGCACGGCGAACACCGTAGGAGCAGGGCCGCCCGCTCGTCATGGGCAGAACATGACAATGTCGGGAACCGGTCAATTCTGGGAGCCCCCTGGAGATTCGCTGGGAGTCTGTGCGATGCGCGACGTACCCGGTGGGGCTGGCGGGGTCCGGAGGGCCGCGTGCGCAGGCGAAACCCCCGCCCCCGTGCGCGGCGGGGGCGGGGCGCTCCCAGCAGACGCTCAGGCGGCGCAGAACTCGTTGCCCTCGGGGTCCCGCAGTACCCACCAGTGGCCGGCCGGTCCCTTGTCGACCTCGCGGACCCGGGTGGCGCCCAGCGCCTCCAGCCTGGTGAGGAGCGCGTCCAGCCCGCCGGGTTCGGCGTGCACGTCGAGGTGCAGCCGGTTCTTGCCGGTCTTCGGCTCGGGCACGTCCTGGAAGAGCAGCCGCCGCCCGCGGCCCACCCCGCTCAGTTCGTCGAACGGGTCGTCCGGGTGCCGGACGGCGGCGAAGCCGCGGAAGGTCCGCCGCCCGTGGTGCTCCCGCACCGCCTCCTCGGGCAGCTGCCCGGCGGCCAGCAGCTGCTCGACCAGCCTGCTCGGGTCCTCCACCTCGTACCCCAGGGCCGCGGCCCAGAAGTCGGCGATCACGGGGGCGTCGGCACTGTCGACGACCAGTTTCCAGCTCAGTGTCATACACGTGTTCTACGAGGCGACCTGATCCGGTGGCAACCGCGACGCGCGGGGGCGGGCCGGTTCCGTCAGCGGCCGCAGTCGGGGCAGGGCGTGCGGGTGCGGCGGTGGAAGGAGACGGCGGCCAGGGCCAGGCCGAGGCCCCAGCACCAGTAGGCCGGCATCGCCACCCAGAGGAAGGCGTGCGGGAGGTCCCCGGGCCGGGCCGGGTGCGGGTGCAGCGTCTCGGCGGTCAACTGGCCGATGCCCACGCCGAAGTAGACCAGCAGACCGGCCGAGACCAGCACGGCCGGCAGCAGCACGAGCAACCGCGGCACCGCCCGCCCGCCCAGCAGCGGTACCCGCTGCGGAACCGTCCGCCCCCACCGGTGCACCAGGGAGAGCGGCAGCGCCGTCCCGGCCAGCAGGAAGCCGGCCTCGAAGACCGCCAGCGACGCGGCCCGGGCGGGCTGCACCGGGCCCGGCGAGCCCAGGCCCAGCCCGTACTGCGCCGCGATCCGCAGCCAGCAGCAGGCGACCGCGCCGTACGCGGCCCACCACGCCCCGCGCGGCGGCCGGGCGGCGGGTCCGCCCCCGTGCGGCGCGCCGGTGCGACCGCACCGCGGGCAGTCGCCCCAGGCCCGCCGGCGGTAGCCGAGGGCGGCGAGGGCGAGCAGCCCCGCCACGGCGGCGCACGCGGCGCGGCTGAGCAGGCCCGGCAGGTTGAACGGGATCCGCATCCCCGGCAGGGCCAGGCCCACGGCGTCCAGCAGCAGGAACGGGCAGCAGACCAGCAGCGCCCCGCTCACCAGCCAGGCGCCCAGCAGCAGCGGCAGGCGGGGCCGGCCGGCCCGCCCCACCGCCGCGGCCAGCGGCGCCGCCGCCGCGCAGAGCAGCACCGCGCCCCAGCGCGGGAAGACCAGCAGGTCGGTCCCGAACCGGCCGAAGGCCGGCGGTCGCCCCAGCGCCCAGGCCAGTTGGAGGGCGCCGTAGCCGAGGGCGGCCACCGCGGCGGCGGGCGCGGCCCGGGCGAGGAGTCGGGGCAGGTCGGGGGAGCGACGGGTACGGGATGCCATGCCCTCCACCCTGCTGGGCACCCGGCCGGGTCGGCATCGGGCGCCGGCAGGACGGC
>NZ_JBHYKG010000529.1:0-2999 GCF_042741245.1 Kitasatospora sp. NPDC058965 | reverse complement strand
CACGTGAACCGCGGGTACCGCTACGGCGGGCGGCCCGCTCGGGCCACAATGGTCCCCATGAACTCGCTCGCCCACCCCCAGCTGCGCTTCACCCCGGTCGTCGACGCCCCGTCAGGCCCGCGGGAGCTGGTGATCCTCGGCTCCACCGGCTCGATCGGCACCCAGGCCATCGACATCGTGCTGCGCAACCCCGACCGGTTCCGGGTGGTCGCGCTCTCCGCGGCCGGCGGCCAGGTGGAGCTGCTGGCCGAGCAGGCCTTCCGGCTCGGCGTGCACACCGTCGCGGTGGCCCGCCCGGAGGCGGCGGCGCCGCTGCGGTCCGCCCTGGCCGCCCGGGCGGCGGGCCGGCCGCTGCCCACCGTGCTGGCGGGCCCGGACGCGGCGACCGAGCTGGCCGCACTGCCCTGCCACTCGGTGCTCAACGGCATCACCGGCTCGATCGGCCTGGCGCCCACGCTGGCCGCGCTGCGGGCCGGTCGGGTGCTGGTGCTGGCCAACAAGGAGTCGCTGATCGTCGGTGGCCCGCTGGTCAAGGCGGTCGCCGCGCCCGGTCAGATCGTGCCGGTGGACTCCGAGCACGCCGCGCTCTTCCAGGCGCTGACCGCCGGCACCCCGCGCGAGGTGCGCCGCCTGGTGGTCACCGCCAGCGGCGGCCCGTTCCGCGGCCGCAGCCGCGAGCAGCTGGCCGGCGTCACCCCGAAGGACGCGCTGGCCCACCCGACCTGGGCGATGGGCCCGGTGGTGACGATCAACTCGGCCACCCTGGTGAACAAGGGCCTGGAGGTGATCGAGGCCCACCTGCTCTACGACATCCCGTTCGAGCGGATCGACGTGGTGGTCCATCCGCAGTCGGTGGTGCACTCGATGGTGGAGTTCACCGACGGCTCGACGCTGGCCCAGGCCAGCCCGCCGGACATGCGGATGCCGATCGCGCTGGGCCTCGGCTGGCCGGACCGGGTGCCGGACGCCGCGCCGGGCTGCGACTGGACCAAGGCCGCCACCTGGGAGTTCTTCCCGCTCGACGACGAGGCCTTCCCGGCCGTCGCGCTGGCCCGCGAGGTCGGCCGGCTCGGCGGCACGGCGCCGGCCGTCTTCAACGCCGCCAACGAGGAGTGCGTGGACGCGTTCCTCAACGGGGGCCTGGCCTTCACCGGCATCGTGGACACGGTGGCCAAGGTGGTGGCCGAGCACGGCACCCCGCGCTCGGGAACTTCCCTCACCGTCGAGGACGTCCTGGATGCGGAGGGCTGGGCGCGCGCCCGGGCCCGTGAGCTGGCGTCCGGCTGACCGATGCGGTTATCTGACCAGGCAGTCGGAGGCATGATGGCCAGGGCGAGTGGGAGCGACATGACGGAGGACCAGCGGTGAGTACAGCGATGACGGTGCTGGGCATCGTGGTCTTCTTCGTCGGGCTGCTCTTCTCGATCGCCTGGCACGAACTCGGCCACCTCTCCACCGCCAAGCTCTTCCGGATCCGGGTGCCGCAGTACATGGTCGGCTTCGGGCCGACCATCTGGTCGCGCCGGAAGGGCGAGACCGAGTACGGCATCAAGGCGGTCCCGCTGGGCGGCTACATCCGGATGATCGGGATGTTCCCGCCCGGGGAGGACGGGCGGATCACCAAGCGCAGCAGCTCGCCCTGGCGCTCGATGATCGAGGACGCCCGGGAGGCCTCCTACGAGGAGCTGCTCCCCGGCGACGAGGACCGGCTGTTCTACACCAGGAAGCCCTGGAAGCGCGTCATCGTGATGTTCGCCGGGCCGTTCATGAACCTGATCCTGGCGTTCGTGCTCTTCCTGGTGGCGATGATGGGCTTCGGCATGGCGAAGTCGCTGCCGATCGTCAGCTCGGTCTCCCAGTGCGTGGTCCCGGTCACCGAGGCCAAGGACGCGTCCTGCACCGGCCACCCGGCCTCGCCGGCCGCGGCCGCCGGCCTGCTGGCCAAGGACCGGATCGTCTCCTTCGACGGCGACCGGATCTCCAGCTACCAGCAGCTGTCCAACGACATCCGCGGCTCCTACGGCAAGACGGTGCCGATCGTGGTCCGCCGGGACGGCGCCGAGCTGACCCTGACCGCGAACATCACCGAGAACAAGGTCGCCAAGCTGGACAAGTACGGCGACCCGGTGCCGGGCAACGAGACGGTCAGCGCCGGCTTCCTGGGCATCACCCCGACCTCCGGGGTGGTCCGGCTCAGCTTCTCCGACAGCATCACCCGGATGACCGACCTGGCCGACAGCGGACTCCACTCGCTGGCCGCACTGCCGGGCAAGATCCCGGCGCTCTGGGACTCGGTGGTCAAGGGCACCCCGCGGCAGGCCGACTCCCCGGTCGGCATGGTCGGCGCGGCCCGGGTCGGCGGCCAGATGTTCTCGCTGCCGCTGCCGCCCAGCCAGAAGGTGGCCGCCATGATCACCCTGCTGGCCGGGATCAACCTGTCGCTCTTCCTGTTCAACATGCTGCCGCTGCTGCCGCTGGACGGCGGCCACGTGGCGGGCGCGCTCTGGGAGTCGGTGCGCCGGCACGCGGCGCGGCTGTTCAAGCGCCCCGACCCCGGCCCGTTCGACGTGGCGAAGCTGATGCCGGTCGCCTACGTGGTGGCGAGCATCTTCATCGGCTTCACCCTGCTGGTGATGATCGCCGACGTGATCAACCCGGTGAAGATCAGCTAGTCGGGCCGCAGGGGCTGTGCAGAGGGGGGCGCACGGGTGCCGTACCGTTGGACGCCGGGTGTGCGATCGATACGCGCACCCGGCGTCCGTCACCTCTACTCCGGGGAACCCTGCGCACATGACCGCGATCTCGCTCGGTATTCCGTCCCTGCCGCTCAAGCCGCTGGCCACCCGGCGCCGCTCGCGGCAGATCATGGTCGGCAACGTCCCGGTCGGCGGCGACGCCCCCGTCTCGGTGCAGTCGATGACCACCACGCTGACCTCGGACGTCAACGCGACGCTGCAGCAGATCGCGCAGCTGACGGCCTCGGGCTGCCAGATCGTCCG
>NZ_JBHYKG010000528.1:0-3023 GCF_042741245.1 Kitasatospora sp. NPDC058965 | reverse complement strand
ATCCCGGGGTCCCCACGCACACCGCGGTGCCCCGTGCCCGTCGCTCGTCCGTCCGCTCGCCCTGTCCGCGCATCATCTTCTTCTCCTCCGTGGTTCGCAGGGCCGACCCCCGCAGGTCCGGCCCCCGACCGCGGCGCCACCCCCGTGGGCGCCGCGGTACGGACCATCCTGGGTGGTGGCGCGCGCGGACTCCATGGCGTTTGTCTGGCGTTTGCCCGCCAGGTCAGCTGGTGTTCGAGGGCATCGGCCCCGTAAGGTCCATGGCAGAGGCGTCAGCGGGCTGCGGGGACCGCTCGGTGGCCCGTGATGACGACGTTGGCTGTCCGAGGGGCGAGAGTGGCGGTATTCGGCGCGCTGCTGCGGGAGTTCCGGCACCGAGCCGGCTGGACCCAGGAGGAGTTGGCGGAGCATTCCGGTCTCTCCCCGCACGCGATCAGTGTCCTGGAGACCGGGCGTCGACAGCCCCGGCTCTCCTCGGTCTCCCTGCTGGCCAAGGCGCTCGGCCTGGCCGAGGCCGAGCGCGAGCAGCTGCTGACGGCTGCCCAGGAGCAGGCCCGCGGCACCGAGCAGCAGCCGAGCGGGGCGCAGGTCGCCGCCGGGACCCGTGCGGTGCCCCGGCTACTGCCCTACGCGGTGGCGGACTTCACCGGCCGCACCGCCGAGGTCGACCGGCTGCTGGAGCTGGCGGCCGGCACCGAGCAGGGCGCCGCGGCCGTGGTGATCTCCGCGATCGACGGCATGGCCGGGGTCGGCAAGACCACGCTGGCGGTCAAGGTCGGCCACGCGCTGGCCGACCGCTTCCCCGACGGCCAGATCTTCCTGGACCTGCACGGCTTCACCCCCGGCCAGGCGCCGCTGGACCCCGGCGCGGCGCTGGCCCGCCTGCTGCGCGCGGTCGGCGTCGAGGAGGCCCGGCTGCCCGAGCCGACCGAGGAGCGCCTGGACCTGTGGCGCACCGAGGTGGCCCAGCGCCGGCTGCTGCTGGTGCTGGACAACGCACTGGACGACGAGCAGGTCCGCCCGCTGATCCCGGGCAACCCCGGCTCGCTGGTGCTCATCACCTCCCGCCGTCGGCTGCCCGCGCTGCCCGGCGCGGTCAGCCTCTCGTTGGACGTGATGCCGCACCAGGACGCGGTGGCACTGTTCAGCGAGGTGGTCGGCGCCCAGCGGGTGGCCGGGCACGAGGCCACCGTGGGCGAGATCGTCGAGCTCTGCGGGCGGCTGCCGCTCGCGGTGCGGATCTCGGCGGCCCGGCTGGCCAACCGCAGCACCTGGACGCCCGAGCACCTGCTGGACCGGCTGCGCGACCAGCACCGGCGGTTAGCGGAACTGTCCGACGAGGACGTGGGGGTCGCCGCGGCGTTCGCGGTCTCCTACGAGGCGCTCGCCCCCGACCAGCGGCGGGCCTTCCGGCTGGCCGGGCTCCACCCCGGCGAGGACTTCTGCGCCCGCGCGGTCGGCGCGCTCTCCGGCACCGGCGCGGTCCGGGCCGAGGAACTGCTCGAAGACCTGCTGGACCACCACCTGCTGATCGAGCACGCCCCCGGCCGCTACACCTTCCACGACCTGCTGCGCCAGCACGCCCAGTCGATGGCGCAGGCGGAGGAGCCGGCACCGGTGCGGGAGGCGGCCGTCACCGAGCTGCTGGACCACTACCGGTACACGGCGGTCGCCGCCGTGACCGCGCTCTACCCGCACGACCTGCGGTGGCTGCCCGAGCTCGACGAGCCGGCCGGCGGCCGGGTGGCCGCGGTGGACCAGGAGGCGGGCGCGATGGCCTGGCTGCTGGCCGAGCGGGCCAACCTGATCGCCTGCGCGCGCTGCCCGGAGGCGGCCCGGCGCCCGCGGTACGTGAGCGACGTGTCCTGCGTGCTCTACAAGTACTTCGACCACCACGGCTTCTACTCCGACGGCGTCACGCTGCACGGCACGGCCCTGGCGGTGTCCGAGCAGCAGGGGGACCGGTCCGGCCAGGCCCGGGCACTGATCTGCCTGGGCAGCGCCTACTGGCGGCTCGGCCAGTACCAGAAGGTGTTCGAGCCCTGCGAGCGCGCCCTGGTGCTGACCCGCGAGCTGGGCGACCTGGTCAGCGAGTCGCGCTGCCTGAACACCCTGGGCATCACCTACCTCCACATGGGCCAGTACCAGCAGTCGGTCGACCTCTCCGAGCAGGCGCTCGCGCTCTCGGACCGGACCGGCGACCGGGTCGGGCGCGGCGGCACCCTGGTCAACCTCGCCCTCTCCTACGACCGGCTGGGCGACTACGACGCGGCCCGCTCCTACCACCACCAGGCGCTGGAATCCGCCCGGGAGACCGGCAGCCGGGTGCTGGAGGCCCGCTCGCTCTGCAACCTGGGGCTGGCGGACTTCCGGATCGGCCGGTTCGAGGAGGCCGGCGAGCACCTGCGCCAGGCGGTGCAGCTGTCCCAGGAGATCGGCGACCCCAGCGTGGAGGCGATCAGCCGGACCAACCTCGGCGCGGTGTACGAGCGACTCGGGCGGTACGAGGAGGCGCTGGAGCAGCACCAGGCCAGCCTGGACATCTTCACCGCGCTGAAGGACCCGGTCTGGCAGGCCCGGATCACCAACCTGCTGTGCCAGGTGCACACCGTGCTCGGCCGGTACGAGGAGGCGGCCGAGCGGCA
The DNA here is from genome assembly GCF_042741245.1 of Kitasatospora sp. NPDC058965. NCBI lineage: Bacteria > Bacillati > Actinomycetota > Actinomycetes > Kitasatosporales > Streptomycetaceae > Kitasatospora > Kitasatospora sp. NPDC058965. Next base: position 378 of record NZ_JBHYKG010000528.1, on the reverse strand, counting down.
GGCCTGGGCGCTGGCCGTGGCCCGCGAGTTCGGCGACGGCAGCCTGGAGGTCGAGGCCCTGCTCGCGCTCGGCGCGAACGCGCTGGCGGCCGGCGACCCGAAGCAGGCGGTGGTCCACTGCCAGGAGGCGCTGCTGCTGGCCACCGAGCAGACCGACCTGCTGGTCCAGGCCCGCGCCCACGCCAGCCTGGGCGACGCGCACCGCGATCTGGGCGCCCCGGCGGTGGCCCGCGAGCACTGGGAGCAGGCGCACGCGCTCTTCGTCCGCCTCGGTGCACCGGAGGCGGACGAGGTGGCGGGCAGGTTGGCGGCGCACTGACGGCCGGTCAGGCCGGTTCGGCACCAGCTGGTGGTGGCGCGGCCGGTCGGTGCCGGGAG
>NZ_JBHYKG010000527.1:0-3072 GCF_042741245.1 Kitasatospora sp. NPDC058965 | reverse complement strand
GGGTCACGGGTGGGCGTTGAGCGCCTGGTCGAGGTGGGCGTCGAAGTCCTTGGCGGCCTGGGCGACGCTCTTGTGGCCGGTGGCGATGTCGGCGAAGAACTGGTTGATCGACAGGTCGCTCTCGATGGTGGCCCAGCCCGGGGTGGCGGGGGTGCCGACGCTGTCGTGGGCGGCCTGCAGGAAGGCGGCCGAGGTGGCCGGCAGGCCGGCCGCGGTGGAGTCGAGCAACTGGGTGGAGACCGGCGTCCAGTGGTCGGTGCCGACGATCGCGGCGGTCTGGACCGCCTGGCTGGTCGCGGCCTTGAGGTAGGCCAGGGCCAGCTGCTGGTTGCGGCTGCGGGCGGCCACGGCCAGGTCGGAGCCGCCGAGGAAGACCGGCTGGTCCTTGCCCGCGGTGACGGCGCTGGGCAGCGGGAAGGTGCCGATCTGGTCCTTGAGGGCCGGGTTGTCCTTGAGGATCGTGTTGATGCTGGTGTCGATCACCGTCGCGGTCTTCCCGTCGGCGAACAGGGCGGCCTGGTCCGGGGTCTTGGTGTCGACGTTGCGGGAGGCGGTCGGCGAGTAGCTGTTCTGGAAGTCCTGCCAGGCCGTCAGACCCCGCTGTGCGGCCGGGGACTCCAGCTGACCGGTCCACTTGCCACTCGGGTCCTTGGTGGCGAGCTGGCCGCCGGCGTCCCAGACGAACTGCAGGGCGGCGAACCAGTACCGGCCGGGGAAGTACATCGGGGAGAAGCCCGGGTCGGTGCTGCCGGCCTTGATCCGGTCCAGGTCCCGGGTGAACTCGGCGAAGTCGGCGGGCGGGGCGGTGATGCCGGCCTTGGCCCAGAGCGTCTTGTTGTAGATCACGGCCCGGTTGCCGGCGAACAGCGGGGCGGCGTACAGCTTGCCGTCGACGGTGGCGGGGTCGACCAGGCCGGGCAGCCAGGTCTGACCCGCCGACAGGTCGGCCCGGTGGGCGGTGAGGTCGCTCAGCCCGCCGTTGGCGGCGAACAGCGGGACGTCGGTGTTGCCGATGTCGATGACGTCCGGCGGGTTGTCCTGGGCCAGCGCGGTGCTGATTCGGGTGTTGATGTTGGCCCACTCCTGGACCTGGACGTTCACCTTCGCGCCGGTGGCCTGTTCGAAGGCGGTGCTGATCGCGTCCACCGAGGGCTGGGTCAGGTCGCCGTCCATCAGCCACACGGTCAGGGTCTTCGGGCCGGCGGCCGAGCCGTCGCCGCCCGATCCGGCGGTGCCGCCGGAGCAGGCCGCGGTCAGCAGGGCGACGGTGAGCCCGCAGGCCGTCGTCGCCAGGGTTCTGGTGCGCACGTGGGTCCTCCTCGGAGAGCCGATTGCTGTTGGAGGCAGACCTTCACATATGACCAGTGGTCAGGTCAAGGGAATCGGGGGGCGTGAAAATTCCCGCAGTTGACGGGTAGACAGAGGCTTGACAGCGCGGCCCGGTGGCGTCACCTTGGACGGCAACCAGGGCGCTGGATTAGACCACTGGTAAGCCATTGGCCGCGCTGGGCCGGCCCGCGGCCGACGTGCACGCTTCCCTTCCCCACGAGGAGAACCCATGGACCACGTCCGTCCCCGCCCGCGCGGCGGGCTGAGCCGCACCGCACTGATCGCCACGGCCTCGCTCGCCTGCGCGGCCGCCGTCCTGCCGCTCACCCTGACCAAGGCCCACGCCGACGCCCCCGCGCTCACCGTCGAGTACCGGACCACCGCCACCGCCGCCTCGGCCGGCGAGATCGACCCGTGGCTGCAGGTGGTGAACACCGGCAGCAGCAGCCTGGACCTGAGCACCGTGACACTGCGCTACTACTTCTCCGCCGACACCGCCGGCGCCTACACCTTCCAGTGCGCCTGGGCCGTGCCCGGCTGCGCCAACCTGACCGGCACCGTGGTGGCGCTGGCGAACCCCACGCCGACCGCCGACCACTACCTGCAGCTCTCCTTCGGCCCCGGCGCCGGCACCCTCCAGCCCGGCGCCGCCAGCGGTGACCTGCAACTGCGCCTGCACCGCTCGGACTGGCAGAACGTCAACCAGGCGAACGACTACTCGTTCAACCCGAACGACACCGCCTACACGCCCTGGAACCAGGTCACCGGCTACCGGAACGGCGCCCTCGCCTGGGGCGCGGAGCCGGGCGGCGGCTCGTCCGCCTCGCCCACCCCGACCCCGACCGGATCGCCGTCCCCCAGCCCGTCGCCCTCCGGCTCGCCGACCGGCACACCGTCCGGCGTGCTCTTCGACGACTTCTCCTACACCGGATCCACCGACCCGAACCTGACCGCACACGACTGGAAGGTTCGCAGCGGCGCGGGCGGTCCCGGCGTGCAGAACAGCTGGTCGACGAACGCGATCACCTTCCCGGCCGACTCCTCGGCCCAGGGCGGCCACGCGATGGACCTGACCGCGACCACCGACGGCACCAGCGCCGGCACCACCCAGGCCGAGATCGACACCGTCCAGCAGAAGTTCTTCGAGGGCACCTACGCCGCCCGGGTCTACTTCAACGACCGGCCGACCACCGGCGCCAACGGCGACCACGTCAACGAGACCTTCTACACCATCACGCCCGACAACTCCCTCTACAGCGAGGACGACTTCGAGTACCTGCCGAACGGCGGCTGGGGCGGACCGGCGAACTCGATGTACACCACCAGCTGGTACAGCGCGGACGCGATGGACCGGGTCACCACCGACACCATCGGCAGCCTGCAGGGCTGGCACACCCTGGTCGCCACCGTCACCGGGGGCACCGTGACGTACGCGATCGACGGCAAGCAGGTCTTCTCCAGCACCGGCAAGTACTACCCGCGCGAGCCGATGACCATCGACTTCAACGAGTGGTTCATCGACCTGCCCTTCACCGGCGCCCGCAGCTGGGACCAGAAGGTCAACTGGGTCTACTTCGCCAAGGGCGTCGCCCAGTCCACCGGCGACGTCCAGCAGGCCGTCAACGGCTACTACGGCAGCAGCACCCACTTCGTGGACACGGTGCCGAACGGCTGACGGGCCGTCGGGCGGCGCCGACGGCGGGTGGCCCCGACCGCGGGTGGCCCCGGGCTCCGGCCCGGGGC
>NZ_JBHYKG010000526.1:0-3076 GCF_042741245.1 Kitasatospora sp. NPDC058965 | reverse complement strand
TGCGGGTGCTGCTGGAGGCCACCGGCGGGCCGGGCCGCCCGGGTGCGCCAGGGCAGCTCCACGGTCACCGAGGTCGGCCCGCCCTCGGGGCTGTCCACCAGGAAGACCCCGTCCACCGCCCGCACCCGCTCGGCCAGGCCGGCCAGCCCGCCGCCCGGGGCCAGGGTCCCGTCCGGCAGTGCCGCCCCGCCCCGCCCGTCGTCGCCGACCTGCAGCAGCAGCCGGTCGCCGGAGCGCCAGGCCTCCACCGAGGCGGTGCGGGCGCCGGCGTGCTTGGAGGTGTTGGTGAGCAGCTCGCTGACGGTGAAGTAGGCGATCCCCTCCACCGCGGAGTCCGGGCGCTCGGCGGCGCCGTCCGGGCCGGTCAGGTCCACCCGCACGGTCACCCCGCCGGGCACCGTGCAGCGGGCCGCCACGGCGGACAGGGCGGCGTCCAGGCCGCGGTCGGTGAGCACCGCGGGGTGGATGCCGCGGGCCAGGTCGCGCAGCTCCTGCAGGGCCAGCTTCACCTCGCCGTGCGCCGCGTCCACCATCCTGGCCGCCGACTGCTGCTGCGGCGTCAGCTCGGTGTCCAGCAGCTTCTCCTTGGCCAGGCCGAGGTCCATGGCCAGCGCCACCAGCCGGGCCTGCGCGCCGTCGTGCAGGTCGCGCTCGATCCGGCGCAGGTCGGCCGCGGCGGTGTCGACCACGGCGCCGCGGTCCTCCTCCAGCTCGCGCACCCGGGCGGTCAGCGCGCTGGGGCACAGCAGCAGCTCGACCAGCATCCGGTGGGCGACCGCGAGGTAGCGGACCACGAACGGCAGCACCGGCCACCCGATGACCACGAAGACCACGGTGACCGTGAAGCTGAGGATCCCCCAGGGCAGCATCAGCACGCAGTACAGCGCCGAGCGCCAGCTCAGCCCGTCGGTCAGCGCGGCGATCACCCGGCCCGCGGTGCCCGGCCGGGTCGCCACCAGGGCCTCCGGCTCCTCGATCCGGGCGCCCAGGCTGACCCGGGCCCGGTGCCGGGCGGTCGCGCCGAGCCCCCGGCAGCCGCGCAGGCCCAGCGCCAGCAGCGGCAGGCCGACCACCGTGACGCTCAGCGCGGTGCCGACCAGGAGCGTCACCACGGTGAACACGAACGTGGCGATGCCGAACGGCAGGTCCGCCAGGTGGTGGCGGACCTCGCGCCACATCTGCGCGCCGTACAGCGGCCGGGCTTTCATCGGCTGTCTCCCCCTCGTCGGCAGGGCCCGGGTGCGGGCGGTACCCAGCTTGGCGGGTGCGGGGGCCCGCGCGCACTACGGGTGGGCCCAGTCCGAAAGGGGGGTTAACCCCACCCCGGTCTGTCCATAACCTGTCTTGCGGGTCGGGCGGGGTTCCAGAGCGGAACTGCGGTGGTCTTAGACTCACGCCATAAAACAGGTCATGGATGTGTAAACCCGCTGGAGGCGAACGCATGGAGGGGCCCCGGGCCGCCACCCTCGCGGCCGACCCCGCCCTGGGGAGCGGCTACTTCGACGCCTACGCGGCGGTCGGGCTGCTCGCGGTGGTGGGCGTGCTCTTCGTGGCGGTGTCCTTCACCGCCAACCGGCTGCTGCGACCGGTCATCTGGTCGCCGGAGAAGCTGCTCACCTACGAGTGCGGCGTCGACCCGGTCGGCGAGGGCTGGGCGCACACCCAGATCCGCTACTACATCTATGCCTTCCTGTACGTGATCTTCGCGGTCGACGCGATCTACCTCTTCCCGTGGGCGACGGTGTTCGCCGCGGCGGGGTTCGGGGCGGCGACGCTGGTGGAGATGTTCGTCTTCCTCGGCTTCCTCGCGGTCGGGTTGCTCTACGCCTGGAAGAAGGGGGTCCTGGAATGGACGTGACCCACGCGCACGGCGGGGGCGGTCCGGTCCCGCTCGGCCTGCCCGACCCGGCCCGGCCCGGGGCGCCGGTGCGGCCCGCGCTCGGCCCGCTGGCCCGGCTGGCGCCGGACCCGGTCAAGGTGGTGCTCAACTGGGGGCGCCGCTACAGCCTCTGGTGCTTCAACTTCGGCCTGGCCTGCTGCGCGATCGAGTTCATCGCCGCCTCGATGGCCAAGCACGACTTCATCCGGATGGGAGTCATCCCGTTCGCCCCCGGTCCGCGGCAGGCCGACCTGATGATCGTCTCGGGCACCGTGACGGACAAGATGGCCCCCGCGGTCAAGCGGCTCTACGAGCAGATGCCCGAGCCCAAGTACGTGATCTCGTTCGGCGCCTGCTCCAACTCCGGCGGCCCGTACTGGGACTCCTACTCGGTGACCAAGGGCGTGGACCAGATCATCCCGGTCGACGTCTACGTGCCCGGCTGCCCGCCGCGGCCGGAGGCGCTGCTGCAGGGCATCCTCAAGCTGCAGGAGAAGATCGCCGCCGAGTCGCTGCCCGAGCGCTACGCCGGTCCGTCCGCCGCGGCGCTGCGCCGCCCGCTGCTGCCCGGCCCCGGGGGTGCCCAGTGACCGCCGAGCTCACCGCCGAGGCGGCCGCCGCCGCGATCGGTCCCTGGGCCACCGCCGGCGAGGCCTACCGGCTGATCACGGTGGACGTGCCGGCCGAGCACTGGATCGAGGCGCTCACGGCGGCCCGGGACGGTCTGGGCCTGGGCTTCTTCGACTGGCTCAGCGCGGTGGACGAGCTGGCCGAGGGGTTCGCGGTCTGCGTCCACCTGGCCGCCGTCGGCCGGGCCGGCACCACCCCGCACCTGCTGCTGCGCACCCGGGTGCCGCGCCAGGGCGCTGCACTGCCCACGGCCGCCGCGGTGTACGCCGGCGCCGGGTGGCACGAGCGGGAGACCGCCGAGATGTTCGGCATCGACTTCACGGGGCACCCGCACCTGGTCCCGCTGCTGCTGCCGGAGGGCTTCGAGGGCCACCCGCTGCGCAAGGAGTTCGTGCTGGCCGCCCGGGTGGCCAAGGCCTGGCCGGGCGCCAAGGAACCGGGCGAGAGCGACCACGGCGAGGGCGGCCCGGCCCGGCGCAAGATGCAGCCGGCCGGTGTGCCGGACCCGAACGAGTGGGGTCCGCTCAAGGGCACCCTGCCGCCGGTGGCCGAGCGCCCGGCCCGGGC
>NZ_JBHYKG010000525.1:0-3106 GCF_042741245.1 Kitasatospora sp. NPDC058965 | reverse complement strand
GGCAGTCACAAAGGGTAGCCCCTCCGCGGGGTCCACGCCGGAACTTGGGCCGGACTTCGCCGTTCCGTGCCGTGCACGCCGCACCCGACAGCCCGATCCGCGCACAAGGCAGTCAGAACTGACATATCGGCCGGGATTCTGCGCAAAGTTGATTGATACAGCTGTCTTTTATTGACAATCAATCATGTCCGGTGCTGACATTACGCAACCGACAGGCATGGCAACCGCCCGATCCGGCCGCCGCCGCTGTTGCGTCCCGCCCTGGTCGGCGGCCGGCAGCCGGGTGCGTGGTCCGCCATCACGGGGACCTGTCGGCAGCTCGCCCCCACAGCTGCCTCCGGCGCCACCGAGCGCCGGCCCACCAGGCCTAGGAGCTCCCATGCGACGTCCCTCCCGGCTGTTGCCGGTCGCAGCCACTGCCCTCGCCCTCGCCGGCCTGGTACTGCCGGCCCCGGCGGCCCGGGCCACTCCGGCGGCCACCAGCCCCTCCGGCAACGCGCTGGCGGTCACCCCGCCCATGGGCTACAACAACTGGGCCCGCTTCGGCTGCTCCGCCGACAACCCGAACACCGGCGACGTCGGCCCGTCCGAGACCCTTGTCCTCGACCAGGCCGCCGCCCTGGTCGGCAGCGGCCTGAGCGGCAGGGGCTACACGACCGTCACCATCGACGACTGCTGGATGACCACCTCCCGCGACAGCAGCGGCAACCTCGTCCCGAACCCCACCACCTTCCCCCACGGCATGGCCTACATCGGCCAGCAACTCCACAACGAGGGACTCAAGTTCGGGATCTACGAGGACATCGGCTCCGCCACCTGCGGCGGCTACCCGGGTGACTACGGGCACTTCCAGCAGGACGCGAACCTGTTCGCCTCCTGGGGAGTGGACTACGTCAAGCTCGACGGCTGCAACATGCCTTCCGCGGACAACAGCGCCGCCGGATACGTCAAGGACTACGCCGCGTTCGGCGCGGCCATGAAGGCCAACACCAGCAACCGCGACATGGTCTTCTCCGAGTCCTCGCCGGCCTACTTCTCGATCGGCCCGACCGACCTGGGCAGCTGGTACTCGGTCGTCGACGGGGCCACCAGCAGCGGCCAGCTGTGGCGCAGCGGCTACGACGTGAAGATGTACCGCAACGGCAACAGCGCCTGGAACGTCACCGGCAACCAGGCCGGCGTACTGACCCAGTACGGCTACAACACCCAGCTGGCGCGCATCTCCGGCCCCGGCAACTGGAACGACCCCGACTTCCTGATCCCCGACGAGCAGCTGAGCGACGCCGAGTTCCGCAGCCAGCTCGCCCTGTACGCGGTCACGTCCTCCCCGCTGATCCTCAGCACCGACGTGCCCAGCCTGACCAGCGGATCCCTGACCAGCCTGAAGAACGCCGACGTCATCGCCGTCGACCAGGACCCGCTGGGCGCCGGGGCCACCCGGATCAGCGGCGGCGCGGGCGCCAACACCGGCAGCGGCACCGACCTGGTGGTCAAGCCGTTGTCGGACGGCAGCCTGGCCGCCGTCGTCCTGAACAAGAACGCCACCACCCAGACCGGCTACACGCTGAACCTGTCCGCGCTGGGTCTGGACACCACCAGCACCAACTGCGGATACACCGTCAAGGACCTGTGGGGCAACCAGGGCTGGACCGGCGGCAGCACCACGACCGGCACGGGCTCGGTGGCGCTGGCGAGCCTCGGCAGCCACGACAATGCCATGCTGAGGATCACCCCGAACGCCTCCTGCGCTCCCCGCACCCCCAGTGGGCAGATCACCGCCAGCCCGCAGGGCATCAGCGCCAACCCGCTGTGCCTGGAGAAGTACGAACCCGCCGCCGGCCCGACCGGTGCCGTCGACATCGCCGGCTGCACCGGCGCGGCCAACCAGCAGTGGCGGATGAAGACGGACGGCACCGTCCAACTGACCGAGACCGGTACCGGCGGTGCCGCCCTGTGCCTGACCGCCCCCAGCACCGCCTCGACCGGCGCGATCAACGGCGCGACGGGCCAGTGGCTGTCGGTCGACACCTGCGGGGCGGCCGGGGACGCCGGCTACCAGAACTGGGCCTACGACCGCGGCGGCAACCTGGTCCTGGCCGGCACCACCGCCAACGCGGGCCTGTGCACCGACCTTTACGGCGGTGCCGGTGCCACCGGCACCGCCGGCACCCCGGTCGACCTGGCGGTCTGCGGCGCCGACCCCGACGCGCTCGACGCCGCCCAGGTCTGGGCCGCACCGGTGGGCGCCACCACCTACCAGGCCGACCGCGTCGGCAGTCTCGGCGGCCAGGCCCGGACCAGCGCCTGCGCGGCGTGCCCCGACGGCAACCTGGTCGGCTTCATCGGCGGCACCGGCACCGCCACCGGCACCCTGACCTTCAACAGCGTGACCGTGGCGACCGCCGGCAGTTACCAGCTGCAGATCGACTACGTCAACGGCGGCGCCACCCGCACCGACGACATCTCCGTCAACGGCGGCACGCCCTCCCCCGTCGCCTTCCCCGGCAACGGCAGCTGGACCACCACCCAGTCCGCCCTGGTCACGGTCCCCCTGCACGCCGGACCCAACACCCTCGCGTTCGGCAACCCCACCGACTGGGCCGCCTCCCTCGCCGCCGTCACCGTCCCGACCCTGCCCACCGGCCGGCTCTCCTTCGCCGACACCGCCGGTACCCTCGGTGGCGGCGCACAGATCGCCGCCTGCGCCGCCTGCGCCGACGGTCACCTGGTCGGCAACCTCGGCGGCGGCGGCAGCAACCCCGGCACCCTGACCTTCAGCGTCACCGCGCAGACCGCCGGCACCTACCAGCTGCACGTCACCTACATCAACGGCGACAGCGGCGCCCGCACCGACGACGTCACCGTCAACGGCGGCAGCTCCAGCGCGGTCGCCTTCCCCAGCAACGGCAGCTGGACCACCCTCCAGAACAAGACCGTCACCGTCGCCCTCCAGGCCGGCAGCAACACCATCCAGTTCGGCAACCCGACCGGCTGGGCCGCTTCCCTCTCCACCGTCACCCTCTGACCCCGCCCACACCCACCTGCCGCCCCCGCGCCCACCGCGCGGGGGCGGCAGCCCCGTGGCCGGTCTGTCTCTTATACACAA
>NZ_JBHYKG010000524.1:0-3114 GCF_042741245.1 Kitasatospora sp. NPDC058965 | reverse complement strand
GTGCAGTCCGTCCGGGGTGAAGCCGAGGGCGCGCAGGATCTGCGCCGCGGTGCCGTCCTGGGTGCGGACGAGGCCGAGCAGGGCGTGCTCGGTGCCGACCCAGTCGTGGCCGAGGTCGGCCGCGGCGCGGATCGCCTGCTCGATGGCCTCCTTGCCGTCCGGCCGGAACGGGATGTGACCGCGCAGCGCCTTCGGCCCGGCGGGCGGCATGGCCGCCTCGACGGCGGCGCGGACGGCCTGCTCCGAGCCCGCCTGCGCGACCAGGAGCCGGTGGGCCAGGCCGCGCGGCTCGCCGAGCAGGCCGAGCAGCAGGTGCTCGGTGCCGATGGTGTCGTGCTTGTGGGTGCGGGCGGCCTCCTGGGCGAGCACGATGCTGTGCCGGTTCAGGTTGGTGTACCGCTCGAAGGCGGCGGGCGTGTGGCGCTGCTGGGCGGCCTGCTTGGAGACCCCGATGGCGTTGCCGATCTCGCTCCAGGAGGCGCCGGCCCGCTTGGCCTTCAGGACGTAGTGGTCCATGAGCTGGTCGCCGAGGTCGGACAGGGTCTGCGCGCGCAGGTGCGCCTGGCTGATCCGGGCCAGGTCGTCGGCGTCGGGGTGCTCCTCGTCCAGACGGGCGATCAGGTCGGCGAGGCTGATGTTGAGTGGCGTCATGCCGTCAAGCGTAGATTGACGATCCGTCAGCGTCAATCCCATCTTGACGCTCGTTCTCGGCTCGGGGGGCCGCACCTCCTCACCGGCCCGCCGCGACCCCGCGAGCGCCGGCCCGCGAAATTCGTGTGCAACGTTCAGGCGGCTCGAAGCGTGTAACACGGCGTCCGACCATCCGACCTCCGGGAGAACCGTGATGCCCGAGGGGCTCGCCTTCGACGAGTTCGCCTCCAGCCGTGCCCAGCGCCTGTTCCAGACCGCCTTCCTGATGTGCGGGGACTACCACCAGGCGCAGGACCTGGTGCAGACCGCACTGTCCCGGCTGTACCCGGTGTGGGGGCGACTGACCAGGCACGACGACACGGTCCGGCTGGACGCGTACGCCCGCAAGGTGCTGCTGAACTGCTACATCTCCCAACGGCGGCTGCGCCGCTCGGCGGAGGTGGCGGTCGGCGACCTGCCCGAGCGGGCGGTGCCCGGACCGGGCGAGGACCGGAGCGCGGCACTGCGCCTCACCCTGCTGGACGCGCTGAGCCGGCTGCCGCCCCGCAACCGGGCCGCGGTGGTCCTGCGCTACCTGGAGGACTACAGCCTCGACGAGGTGGCGGACGCGATGGACACCACGGTGAGCGCGGTGAAGAGCCTGAACTTCCGTTCGCTGGCCACACTGCGCCAGATCCTGGGGTCCGAGCTGTCCCTGCTGCTGCAGGACTGACCGGGCCGCCCGTTACGAAAGGCATTCCTCGATGGACCAGGACAGGGACCACGGCACGGAGGCGCACATGGACCGGCGCATCGACCGGGAGTTCGCGCACGCCTTCCGCGCCAGCGTCGCGGACCTCGCGGCACCGGTGGCCGAGATCACCGCCACCAGCGGCCGGCTCGGACGGCGTCGCCAGCGCCTGCGCCGACTGCGGATCGCCGGTACCGCGCTCGCCGTCGTCGCGGTGGGGTGCGCGGGGGCGGTCGCCGTCGACGGGCACGGTTCACCCGCGCCCGCCGCGCAGCAGCAGGCCACGTCACCCACCGGCGCGACGACCGGCCCCACCGGCTCCACCGGTTCCACGGCCTCCACCAGCCCTGCCGCCCCGCCCGCGCCGGCGTTCACCGAGCCGGCCGACACGCCGCTGACCGCGGAGGCGATGGCCGAGCTGCTGGCGGAGCAGCTGCCGGCGGGCGGACGGTTCGTCAAGTACCAGGACGCGTCCTCGACCACCGGACCCTTCCCGGAGGTGGGCGCCTTCCTGTCGTACGACGACGGACACGGCACGTCGCACATCCAGCTCATGTTCCGTCGGGCCGCCGACCTGTCCTCCGCTTCCGGCGGCGGCTGCGCGCTCGGCCCCCTCCGTCCGAGCGGGCCCCCGCCCGGCCCCCTCAGCTGCCACGACGGGTACCTGGCGGACGGCAGTTGGGAGATGGTCCGGGCGACCGACGCGCTCGTGACGGGTCTCTACGGCTACCAGGTCACGCTCTGGCGGCCCACCGGGTACCTGCTGATCCTCACCGAGTACAGCGGGACCATCAACGCCTACGGCGGCAAGAAGGCCGTCACGCGGCCGGCGCCGCCCGTCGCACTGGACCGCTGGCAGGCCATCGCCGAGGACCCGCGGTGGCAGCCGAAGGTCCCGAAGTCGGTGGTCGACGCGGGCAACCGCCTGATCGCCCCCGTCCCGCACTTCCCCTTCCCGGAGAGCTGACCACCGCGTCCGCCGCGTTCGCCGTGGGGGCGGCCCGGCCTATCAGGCCGGGTGCTGGGAGGTCAGGTGGGCGAAGACGACGAGGTTGTCGGTGTAGTCGTGCGTCTTCTGGTTGTACGTGCCCGCGCAGGTGATGAGCCGCAGTTCGGCGTCGGGGGTGGCGGCGTAGACCTGCTGGTCGGGGAAGGTGCTCTTGGAGTAGTTCTGCACGGAGTCGACCGTGAAGGTCGCGGTGGTCCTGTCCTCGCGGGTGATGTCGACGGTGCTGCCCGGGGTGAGCAGGTGCAGCATGAGGAAGACGGCGGGCCCCGTGCGGGTGTCGACGTGCCCGGCGACGACGGCGGCCCCGCGCTCACCGGGCGAGGGGCCGTGCTCGTACCAGCCGACGAGGTTGCGGTCGTCCGGCGGCGGCGCCTGCAGCGTGCCGGAGGCGTCCAGGTCCAGGGTGGTGAACGGCGCCTCGACGAACAGCTGGGGGATGCGGATCCGCACCGGGCGCGAGTGCGGCAGCACCAGGCCGGGGTTCCCGGCCGGTGCCCCCGCCCGCGGCGCCGGGGACTGGGCGCCGGCCGGTGTGGCCGCTGCCGCCGGTGGCGGGCCGGGCAGGGGAGCGGGCGAGGTGTCGACGGACTGGTGGATCACCAGCAGTCCCAGGACCACCGCTCCCATCGCCCACCGGAACAGGTGTCCGCCGGGGGCGGGCGTCCGCCGGTCCGGCGCGGGTGGCTGATCGCTCATCAGGGTGTGCTCCTGCGCAGGGGTGCGG
>NZ_JBHYKG010000523.1:0-3186 GCF_042741245.1 Kitasatospora sp. NPDC058965 | reverse complement strand
GGCGACGGTGCCGGGGCGGTGGTCCCGGCCGGCGGGCTCGGCGGCACGGGTCGGTCGGCGGTGACGGCTGCCGCGGTCGGTGCGGCGGGCCCGCCTCCGGCGGCTTCGTGCCGCCCGGACAGGCCGACGGCGCCGGCGACGACGGTGATCAGCGCGACCGCGCCGAGCAGGACGGTCTTCCCGATCGCGCTGCTGCCCGCTCGCGCGGCGCCGCTCCCCGCCCGGCCGAGCGCGGCGGCACCACGGCCGGCCGCGGCGGCCGAGCCGGTGGCCGCCCCGCCCCCGCCGATGGCGGCCAGGTTGGGTGCCAACAGGGCCAGCAGGACGGGCGGCACGGACACCAGCGCCAGATCGGCCAGCAACCGCTCCGCCACCACCAGGTCGCCCGGCACGTCGCCGCAGGTGGGGCAGGTGCGCAGGTGTCTGGCGATCCGCTTGCGCCACAGGCCGCCGGGCTGCCCGTCCCAGCCCCGGAGCTCCTCGCGCAGGCCGGCGCACCGCGGATCCGCCCTGAGTGCACGGACGGCGGCCCGTGCGACCTCCAGCCGGGCCTTCATCCGCTGCACCCGGACAGCGGTCTGCGGCAGCGAGAGCTCCATCGCCTCGGCCAGCTCCGGCCGGGTCAGCCGGCCCGCGACCTCCATCCACCACAGCGAGAGCAGTTGCTGCTCGTCCGCGTCCAGCCAGCGCGTCGCCTCGACCGTCTCCCGCCGCTGTCCGGACAGGCTCAGCACGGTGATCGTCAGGTCGACGAAGTCGGCCGCCGGGTCGGCGAGCAGCCCCGTCCCCGCCGTGAGCGCCTCGCTCCCACCGGTGGCCGCGGCGCTGCTGCGCGCCTGCCGGTGGCGGCCCGCCTCCCGCACGGCGATGGTGACCAGCCAGGACCGGAAGGCCCCGGGGTCCCGCACCTGCCGCACGTCCCGGACCAGTTGGAGCATGACCTCCTGCACGACGTCGTCGGCGTCGGCCGCGCTGCCCAGCGCGCGCCCGACGATGTTGTAGACCAGCGGCAGGTGGTCGGCCACCAGCAGGTCGAGGGCGCCGGCGTCGCCGGCCTGCGCGGCGCGGACCAGCGCGGCCGGGGCGCCCGGCGCCTGCGGCCCGTCCGGTCCGTCGGGCGGTGTTTCGGTCATGGAGCTGAGGGATTCCCGGGCATCGTCGGGGCAACGGGGAACGGCGGCCGTCCCCGGCCGACGTCCCGGCATCATGGCAGGCCGTTCGCGAGTGGTCCAACCACGTCTCAGGGCGCGGTCGGCGCAGCGCCGACGGCTCCGGCTCCGCCGACCCGCACGGCCGGGACGGGGACCGGACGCCCTTGCCGATATCAGAAATCCGGCCGAGAGAGCGTTATCCCACATCCGCGCCGGATCGATTGACCCGGCCTCACCCGCACCCGTTGAATCTGCCCCACCGCCGGCAAGCCATCCTCCGCCCCCCTACGGAGCACCACGCGATGTCACAGAACCACCGCAGGCCGATATCCCGCCGCACCATCCTCACCACCGCGATCGGCGGCACCGCAGCAGCAGCCGTCAGCGCGTTCGCCATCAACAGGGCGGCCACCGCCAGCACGACGGCCGCGTCCGGCGCGTCCGCCGCACCGGTCGGCGACGTGGTCGGCAAGATCACCGTCGGCTACCAGGGCTGGTTCGCCTGCGCCGGCGACGGCGCCCCCGTCAACGGCTGGTGGCACTGGGCCAGGAACATGGGCCAGTCGCCGTCGCCGAGCAACAACGTCATCAAGGCCTGGCCGGACATGTCCGAGTACAGCACCAAGTACCGCACGGCCTACAGCGCCTTCGGGAACGGGTCGCCGGCGACCCTGTTCTCCTCGTACGACCAGCAGACCGTGGACACCCACTTCCTGTGGATGCAGCAGAACGGCATCGACACCGCGGCCCTGCAGCGGTTCAACCCCACCGGCGGCGAGGGCCCGACCCGCGACGCGATGGCCACCAAGGTGCGCAGCGCGGCCGAGTCCCACGGCCGCAAGTTCTACATCATGTACGACGTCACCGACTGGACCGGCATGCAGTCCGAGATCAAGGCGGACTGGACGAACAAGATGAAGGCCCACACCGCCTCCGGCGCCTACGCCGTCCAGAACGGCAAGCCGGTCGTGTGCATCTGGGGCTTCGGCTTCAACGACAGCAAGCACCCCTGGGACGCGGCGGCCTGCCTGGACGTCGTCACCTGGTTCAAGGGCCAGGGCTGCTACGTCATCGGCGGCGTGCCGCGCGAGTGGCGCACCGGGGTGAACGGCTCCCGCGCCGGGTTCTCCGACGTC
Organism: Kitasatospora sp. NPDC058965; assembly: GCF_042741245.1. Taxonomy (NCBI): domain Bacteria; kingdom Bacillati; phylum Actinomycetota; class Actinomycetes; order Kitasatosporales; family Streptomycetaceae; genus Kitasatospora; species Kitasatospora sp. NPDC058965. The sequence continues at coordinate 899 of NZ_JBHYKG010000523.1, read as the reverse complement.
TACCACGCGTTCGACATGCTGACCCCGTGGATGGTGGGGGCGATCGGCACCGCCGCGGACTCCGACTCGGTGTACCAGAACGTCAACGTCCCCGACCAGGCCGAGTGCAACGCCCACGGCATCGCCTACCAGCCCTGCGTGCTGCCCGGTGACCTGTCGGCCCGTCAGCGCGCGCACGGCGACTTCATGTGGCGGCAGTTCTACAACATGGTCCGGCTCGGGGCCCAGGGCATCTACGTCTCCATGTTCGACGAGTACGGCGAGGGCAACCAGATCGCCAAGACCGCCGCGACCCAGGCCACCGTCCCGGCCGGCTCCGGCCTGCTGAGCCTGGACGAGGACGGCACGGCCTGCTCCTCCGACTACTACCTGCGCCTGACCGGCGACGGCGGCCGGATGCTCAAGGGCCAACTGGCCCTGACCGCCACCCGCCCGACCCAGCCCGTCGTCAGCCCCGTCCGGGTGCTCAGGACGGTCTCGCTGCGCTCGCTGGCCAACAACGACTACGTGACGGCCGAGAACGCCGGTACCAGCCCGCTGATCGCCAACCGCACCGCCGTGGGGACCTGGGAGCAGTTCGACGTCGTCGACGCGGGCAACGGCACCATCGCCCTGCGCGCCAGGGCCAACGGCGAGTACGTCACCGCGGAGAACGCCGGCGCCGGCGCGCTGATCGCCAACCGCACCGCGATCGGCCTGTGGGAGACCTTCAAGTTGGTCACCAACGCCAACGGGACGATCAGCCTGCTCGCCCAGGTGAACGGCAAGTACGTCACCGCCGAGAACGCGGGCGCCGCCCCGCTGATCGCCGACCGCACGAGCATCGGCACCTGGGAGCAGTTCCAGCAGACCACCGTCTGAACGCACCGGCCCGACCGCCCGACCGCCCCGTCGGGCGG
>NZ_JBHYKG010000522.1:0-3212 GCF_042741245.1 Kitasatospora sp. NPDC058965 | reverse complement strand
GCCGCGGCCGGCCCGGTGCCGCGCCGGGTGGCCGCCCTGCTCGCCCCGCACCGCGACCCGGCACCCGGCCCGCACGGCCGGCGCCGCCGGGCGGTGGCCGCGCTGGCCCTGGCCGCCTGCGTCACGGTCAGCACCGCGGCCACCCTGGAGGCCACCACGGACCTGCACCAGGCGGTGGAACGGGCCCAGGCGCGCGGCGCCGAGCACCGCTGAAAGGTTCACCGGGTTCCGCCTCCGACGACCGCACGGAGTGCACGGCTCACCGCACCGGCTCGTCGGCCGCTCGCGCGCCCCTGCCCGTGACATATGCCCCCGACCGGCGCTGAGCTGCGCCGGACCGGTTCCGCGGCCGTACGGAGCGCCGCCCGCCTGCGCCGTAACCGGAACGTCGCACCCCGAAAGCCGCCCCCGAACCGGCGTCAACCACCCCCGTTCGTGCGAGGATCGCCCAACCGGCCTACCACCGGCAGCCGTACGCTGTGGCCGACAGGACCGCCTGGACCGGCCCCGGCGGAGTGGGACGGGCAAGCGGGCGAGGGGAGCCACCATGCGGGAGACAGCGCACCCGGGTCGGACCGACGACGCGCCGCACCGCCCCCCGACCGCCGGGACCCACGAGCTGGTGGTCAACGGCGAGCTCTCCCGGCAGCTGCCGCGGCCCGAGATCGGCGACTCCTGGGAGCGGCTGCGCCGGCTGGGCCTGGACCCGGAGCACGGCTTCCAGCCGGACCACCTGAGCCCCGCCGAGGTCGAGCACCGCCGCCGGACCACCGGCCTGGACACCGTGCTCCCCACCCTGCGCAGCACCCTCTTCGACCCGGTCGCCGACCTGCCGCTGATCCTCGCGGTGGCCGACCACACCGGCACCGTGCTCTGGCACGAGGGCCCGCGCGAGCTGCGCCGCAGCGCCGACCTGATCGGCTTCATGACCGGCGGGCGCTGGGGCGAGGAGGCGGTGGGCACCAACGGCATCGGCACCGTGGCCCGCACCGGCCGGCCGATGCGGGTGCACTCCACCGAGCACTACATGCGCAACCAGCACGCCTGGACCTGCGTCGGCGCGCCGGTGCGGGACCCGCGCACCGGCCGGGTGGCCGGCGTGGTCGACCTCAGCGGGCCGGCCCGCGGCGTGCACTCCTCGCTGCTCACGCTGGCGGTCACCGCCGCCCGGCTGGCCGAGACCGAGCTGCGCGCCGTCCAGTTGGAGACCCTGCAGCGGCTGCGCACGGTGGCCGAACCGGTGCTGGCGCACACCTCGGGCCCCGCCCTGGTGGTGGACCGGGACGGCTGGACCGCCGCGACCACCGGCCTGACCCCGGTGCAACGGCTCCGGCTGCCCGCCGACGGCTGGGGCACCGCCTCGGTGCAGTGGCTGCCCTCGCTCGGCGAGTGCGCGGTCGAGCCGCTGGCCGACGGCTGGCTGGTCCGTCCGCTGAACGGCTCGCCCGGCGCGGTCTCCGAACAGACCGCCGGCGCCCGGCTGGTGCTGGACCTGAGCCGGGCCGACCGTCCGGAGGTCTCGGTGCGCGGCGGCGCCGGCGACTGGTCGCACCGGCTCAGCCCGCGGCACGCGGAGCTGCTCCTGCTGCTGGCCACCCACCAGGCCGGTCGGAGCGCCGCCGAGCTGGCCGAGGCGCTGTTCGGCGACCCGGGCCGCACGGTCACGGTGCGGGCCGAACTCTCCCGGCTGCGCCGCTACCTGGGCGGACTGCTGGAGCACCGGCCGTACCGGTTCGCCGAGTCGGTGCGGGTGGAGGTGGTCCGCCCGGCCGACCCCTACCAGCTGCTGCCGTCCTCCTCCGCGCCCGGGATCCGGCGGCTGCGCGCGCTGATGGACACCGACGCGCTGCTGCTGCCCGGCTGCCGCACCACGGCGCCGGTGGCCGCCGCCAGCCGGGTGCCCAGCCCCAGGTCGGCCGCGCCGCGGTCCTGACGGCGGGTCAGTCGTCGGCGAGCAGCAGTTCGGCCAGCTGCGCGTCGGTCGGCCCGCAGTCCGGCTCGGCCCCCTCCGGGACCTCCAGGTAGGTGCGCTCCAGCCAGTCCCGCACCCGGGCCGCCGAGGCCTCCAGCAGCGCGCTGCCGTACGGCGACTCCAGTGCCAGGTGCAGGGTGGCGCCGTGGCACGGGCAGTGCGCCGGCCACAGCCGCACGTCGCCCTGCCCGGTCAGCCCGCGCAGGCCGTCACGGAGCAGTTCGCGGGAGAACACCCAGTCCACTTCGTCCGGCCGGCCCAGGTGGAAGGTGACCAGCACCTCGTACGGGCGCTGCGGCTCGTAGCGGAACCGGGTGGGCACGGTGCCGACGCGGTCCCGGCCGAGCGCGATGCGCAGGGTGAGGACCTCCTCGACCGGCACGGCGAGGCGCAGCGGGAGCGCCGACCGGGCCCGGCGACCGGACTGGTGCGGGGCTCCGTTGCTGGCGGACAGTGGATCGCGCGGCATGGCTCTTATCTCCGGGGCGAGACGTGACCGGCCCAGCGTGCTCCGCCGCCCCGGCCGCCCGCAAAGGTTGCAGGGGGTTGCAACGCCCGGCGGACGCACTGCGCGACGGCCGGTCCGGCCGCCCGTTCCGGGCTCCCGTTCGGTACGAACCGTCCGACGGTACGTCAGTTCGCTCCGCCGCGACGGCCGTCCGCCGAGACGATCTTCGCAGCACCGACCCGGGTGCGCGCAACCGGAGCGCACCGCGCCGGTCACGCAGCGCCGTCACGCTGGTACTCTCGTCACCTTGCAGGTACAGGTGGTCCGCACCGGGGCAGGAGTTCAGCGGGGCGTCGTGCGTTCCGCCGGACCCGGGGGTCCACCGGATCCAACGGCCCGTCCGGGCCGCCGGGTTCACCCGGGCGGACGGCGGGTCCGGCCATCGGTCCACACTGAGCGGGGCAGCGGCAGCCGGCCGGGGAGGTCGGCTGGGGAGGAGAGGAGTCCGGTGGAACACCGGGAGAGCACCCCTGCGACCGCGCGGTCCGCCGACGAGCGGCCGCAGTCGGCACCGCTGCCGCACGGTCGGCACAGCCGGCCCAAGCCGGTCGGCGGCCAGCTCCGGCTACCCGCGATCAAGGTCTCCGGCGCCGCCATGGCGATGTCCACCGTGGTCGGCATCAGCATCGCCACCACCTGGCTGATCAGCGCCCAGCAGCGCTCCGGCTACGGGGTCCGGATGTCCACCGTGGGCGCCACCCCGACCGAGCCCGGTACCCCCGCGCCCAGCAC
>NZ_JBHYKG010000521.1:0-3224 GCF_042741245.1 Kitasatospora sp. NPDC058965 | reverse complement strand
CTCTTATCCTCCCCCCCCCTGCGGGTGGGCTCGTCTTGTTTTTAATCCTCTGCGGGGGGGGGCCCCGCCGCCGGGCCCCCCCCCCCGCCCCACCCCCTCCCGCCCTCCGCGACCGCCGCAAGGACACGTCTGGTGAACGCAGCAGCGAACAATCCCTTCGCGCCCGCCTCGGCCGAGGTCCCGCGCTCCTACCACGGGCTCGTCGACCACCGCTTCGTCAAGCTGGCCCCCGACGTCTCGTCGGCGGACCCGCAGGCGGTGCTCGCGCACGAGACCTTCCGGGCGATGGTGATGAGCGACCCCTACCCCTGCGTGGTCGGGCGGGGCCTGCTGCGCCGCGGCGACTACCGGTTCGGGTCCTACCCCGCGCTCGGCTCGGCCGAGGGCGCCCGGGCGGTCGCCGCCGACCTGTGGCAGTTCGTCCAGGAGTTCCCGATCCGGCAGGAGAACTTCGCCTCGTTCGTCGCCAGCTTCGACGGCCCGGTCAGCTCGACCGAGCAGGAGTTCGAAGAACTCCTGTGGCAGCAGTTGCAGTTGATGCACGACCTGGACCGGGAGCACCACGACTGGAGCCCGATCGTCGGCTCCGACCCCAACACCAAGGGGTTCTCCTTCAGCTTCGCCGGGCGGCCGTTCTTCATCGTCGGCATGCACCCGGCCTCCTCCCGGCTGGCCCGCCGACCGGGCCGGCCGACCATGGTGTTCAACGCGCACGAGCAGTTCGACCTGCTGCGCGAGTCCGGGCTGATGCCGCGGATCACCCAGACCATCCGGGCCCGCGACCACAGGATGCAGGGCACGCTCAACCCGGCCCTGGTCCTCTTCGACGGCGACCACCCCGAGACCGTGATGTACTCCGGCCGGCTGCCCGAGGAGGGCTGGACGTGCCCGGTGCACATCGCCGCCGACGCCACCGCGGTGGCGGACCGGTGACCGGGGTGCTGGCGGCGGTCGGCCGCGACTACCCGCCGACCGAGCCGTTCGAGGTCGGCCGGGAGCACATCCGCAGCTTCGCCCGGGCGATCGGCGACGACTCGCCGCTGTACCGCGACCCCGCCGCCGCCCGCGCGCTGGGCCACCCGGACGTGCCGGCCCCGCCCACCTTCCCGGTGGTGTTCACCCAGGAGGCCGCCGAACAGGTCACCGGTGACCCGTCGCTGGGCATCGACTTCTCCCGGGTGGTGCACGGCGGGCAGCGCTTCGCCTACCGCCGACCGGTCCGCGCGGGCGACCGGCTGACCTGCGTGGTGGTCATCGCCGAGGCCAAGAGCCTGGCGGGCAACCTCTCGCTCACCCTGCGCACCGAGGTGAGCGACGCCGACGGGGACCAGGTGCTGACGGAATGGTCCACCCTGGTGGTCCGCGCGGCGGAGACGGGAGCCTGACGGGTGCACGGGAACGTGGGCGTCGAACTGGGCCGACGGGTCGCCGCGGCGGTCCAGGACGCGCTGGACCTGCGGATCACCGCCGAGCAGGCCGCGGTGCGGCCCTCTAAACAGGCCGGTGCCGACTACCAGAGCGGGATCGCGCTCGCCCTGGCCGGCACCCTGGGCCGGGACCCGCGCGAGCTCGCCCGGGAGGTCGCGGCGCGGCTGGACACGACCGGACCGGTCGGGTCCGCACAGGTCTCCGGCCCCGGCTTCGTCAACCTGGTGCTGGCGCCCGGCTGGCTCGCCGACCGGGCGGGCGCCCTGCTCGGCGAGGAGCGGCTCGGCGCGGCGCCGGTGGCCGAGCCGCGCCGGATCGCGATCGACTACTCCAGCCCCAACGTGGCCAAGGAGATGCACGTCGGCCACCTGCGCTCCTCGGTGCTCGGCGACGCGATCGCCCGGCTGCTGCGCTTCGCCGGACACGAGGTGGTGGCGCACAACCACATCGGCGACTGGGGCACCCCGTTCGGCATGCTCATCGAGCACCTGGCGGACGAGGGCCGCACCGGCGCGGGCGACGAGCTGTCGATCGGCGACCTCAACGGCTTCTACCAGGAGGCGCGGAAGAAGTTCGACGCCGAGCTCGACTTCGCCAACCGGGCCCGCCGGCGGGTGGTGCTGCTGCAGGGCGGCCACCAGGAGACGCTGGCGCTGTGGCGGCGGCTGGTCGAGCAGTCGGCCCGGCACTTCGAGCAGGTCTACGACCTGCTGGGCGTCGGGCTGACCGCCGCGGACGTCTACGGCGAGAGCTTCTACAACCCGTTCCTGGCCGACCTGGTCCGCCAACTCAGCGCCAAACGGCTGGTCAAGGTGAGCGCCGGGGCGATCTGCGCCTTCCCCGAGGGGTTCACCAACCGGGACGGCGACCCGCAGGCGGTGATCGTGCGCAAGCGGGGCGGCGGCTACGGCTACGCCGCCACCGACCTGGCCACCGCGCGGTACTGGATCGAGGAGCGCGGCGCCACCGACCTGCTGTACGTGGTGGGCAGCCCGCAGGCGCAGCACTTCGCGCTGGTCTTCGCGGTGCTGCGGGAGGCGGGGTGGCTGACCGGCGACCTGCACGCCGAGCACATCGGCTTCGGTTCGATCCTGGGGGAGGACGGCCGGACCGTGCGGTCCCGCGCGGGCGGCGCGGTCAAGCTGGTCGACCTGCTGGTCGAGGCGATCGACCGGGCCGCCGGGATCGCCGCCCGCAGTGAGCTGACGGACGATCAGAAAGCCTCAGTGGCACGGGCGGTGGGCATCGGTGCGGTCAAGTACGCGGACCTGTCGAACGACCGCCGGCGGGACTACGTCTTCGACTGGGACCGGATGCTCGCGATGGACGGCAACACCGCCGTCTACCTGCAGTACGCCAACTGCCGGGCCCGCGCGGTGCTGCGCCGGGCGGGCGGCGAGCCCGCCGCCGGTACCCCGGTGCTGCTGACCGACCCGCGCGAGCGCGACCTGCTGCTGCGGATCCTGCGCTTCCCGGCCGCCTGCACCGCCGCGACCGAGGGCTACGCACCGCACAAGCTGTGCACCCACCTCTACGACACGGCCCGCGCCTTCTCCGCCTTCTACGCCGGGTGTCCGATCCTCACCGCCGACACCCCTGAGCTGCGCGCCTCCCGCCTGGTGCTGGCCACCCTCGCCGCCCGGGTGCTGACCCTGGGGCTCTCGCTGCTGGGGATCGAGGCGCCGGAGCGGATGTAGCGCGCAGACGACTTGTCATGCGCGGTCGCAGCGGCGCACCCTGACGGGCGGCGCGCCGCTGCGACCGCGCCCGTGCTCCCCGGGGGCGGGCCGCCGCGG
>NZ_JBHYKG010000520.1:0-3244 GCF_042741245.1 Kitasatospora sp. NPDC058965 | reverse complement strand
CGTCCCACCGCCGCCCGTGGCGTTCGCGCTCCGCCGCCCGTGGCGTCCGGCCGTTGCGGAACCGGCAACACCGTTTGCCGCCGCCCGGGCGGCGCGGTGCAATGGCCCGATGGAGTACCAGGCCGTACTGGACGAGGTGGCGCCGCGCCTGCGGCGGCTGCGCGAGGCGCGCGGGCTGACCCTGGGCGCGGTGGCGGAGGCCACCGGGATCTCGAAGAGCACGCTCTCCCGACTGGAGTCCGGCGGGCGCCGGCCCACCCTGGAGCTGCTGCTGCCGCTGGCCGGGCTGTACCGGGTGCCGCTGGACGAGCTGGTGGGCGCGCCCGAGGTGGACGATCCCCGGGTGCGGCTCAAGCCGCGCAAGCAGGCCGACGGCGGGTCGTACGTGCCGCTGACCCGCGGGCCCGGCCCGCTGCAGGCGTACAAGCTGGTGGTCCCCGACCGGGGCCCGCAGCCGGACCCGCGCACCCATGAGGGGTACGAGTGGCTCTACGTGCTGCAGGGGCGGTTGCGGCTGGTGCTGGCGGAGCACGACCTGCTGCTCGGCCCGGGCGAGGTGGCGGAGTTCGACACCCGGGTGCCGCACTGGTTCAGCGGGGCCGACGGGCGCCCGGTGGAGCTGTTGAGCCTGTTCGGGCGGCAGGGCGAGCGGATGCACGTGCGGGCCCGGCCGCGACCGGCCGGCGCGGCCGAGGGGTAGCGGCCCCCTCCCCGTCGATCTTCCCAGTCGATTCCCAGTGCCGACCCGTACGGTGCGCACGCGTCGGCAGCCCGGGGAAGACCGCCCCGGCGGAGGGCCGACACCCCGGCCCGGGGTCCGGAGCGGCCCGACCGGGCGCCCGCCCGCGGCCGGACCGGGGGAGCGCGGCGCACCGTCCGCTCCCCGTTCGGCACCGGCGGCCCCCGCGGCGCCGGGCCGGCGAACCCCGGTGGGCCGGGCGCGGACCGCGCCGGGCACCGGGACGCCACCGCAGCGGTGACTGGCGGACGTCCGGACCGGACGGCCGGGCGCCGCCGTGCCCGAGCGCGGCGGGCCGGCGCAGCGGGCGCGGATCACCGCCGATCCGCCGCCGACCCGGCCCGCCGCGACGAATTCCGCGTCAACCACGAGGAGGAGCCGTGCGCGACCACCAGCAGGTGCCGCAGGCAGCGGCCGCCGTGCTCGACCGCCCGGAGCGGACGGAGGGGTCGACGGCAGCGCCGCCGTCGACCTACCGGCTGCTGCTCGACCTGTTCGACCGTGGGCAGGTGCCCTACCGGTTGCTGGACCACCCGCCGGAGGGGCAGACCGCGCGCGCCAGCGAACTGCGCGGCCACCCGCTCTCCGCCGCCGCCAAGTGCATGGTGATCGCGGTCCGGCGGCCGGCCGACCGGCCGTGCCACGTGCTCGCGGTGGTGCCCGGTGACCGCCGGGTGGACCTGCCGAGCGTGGCCCGCGCCTGCGGCGGCCGCAAGGCCGGGTTCGCCAGCCGACCCGACGCCGAGCGGCTCGGGGCGACGGAGAGCGGGACGATCACCCCGTTCTCGTTCCACCCCGAGCTGGCCGTACTGGCCGACCCGGCGCTCTTCGAGGAGACCGAACTCTTCTTCAACGCGGCCCGGTTGGACCGGTCGGTGGCGATCCGGGCGGCCGACTACCGGCGGTTGGCCCGGCCCCGGGTGGTCCCGATCACCTGAGCGGCCGACTGCGGGCCGAGACCCGAGCGCCCGCCCGGCCGACCCACCGGTCCGGCCGGGCGCTCCGGGTGTGCGGGGCTGCGGCGGCTTGCCCACCGCAGCTGCCGGCGGCCGACCCGCTTGAGGTCGAGCCGGCCGCGCGGTTCCCCGTGGGGCCCAGTCAAGCAGGCCGCAATGGTGCGGACGACTGGTGTTGCACACCAGCCGGAGGGCGGCCGACTGGACCATCGGACAAGAGGATGCTGACCGGTCCTGACTTGCATCTACTATGCCTAGACGCCCCTAGCCCTTGCTGTTGCGAAGGGCCGGGAGTGGTGCGAGCACCGGGAGCGGGAGCAAGAGGATGATCGTCGGGGAACTGCTGGAGCTGGACGGCCTGGACATCGAGGTCGCCTGGGCGACCCGGGAGCTGCTGGAGCGCGAGGTCACCGGTGTCACCTCGACCGATCTGGCGGACCCGGCGCGCTACCTGCAGGCCGGCGAGCTGGTGCTGACCGGGCTGGTCTGGTGGCGCGGCGAGGACGCCTCGGCCGCGCTGCGGTTCGCCAACGCGCTGCGCAGCGCCGAGGTGGCCGCGCTGCTGGCGGGCGAGGGCACCCACGGCGTGGTGCCGCCCGAGCTGGTCGCGGCCTGCCGGGCGCACTCCATCGCGCTGCTCTCGGTCCCGGCGGGCACCAGCTTCCGGGCCGTCACCGACCGGGTCTACCTGCGCCTGTGGGGCGAGCTGCGGGAGCGCTCGGAGAACCTGGCGGCGGTGCCCGCCACGGTGCGGCGCGAGCTGCTCGGGATGCTGCACTCGGACGCGCCGCCCGCGGCGATCCTGGCGCACGCGGTGGCGCACCTGGGGCTGCCGCACTGCCGGTTGGAGACGACCGGCGGGCGGGTGCTGGCGGGTTCGGGGCCGGACTTCCCGGTGGCCGACGCGCCGCCGGTGCCGGTCGGGCCGGCCGGCACCGCGCCGTTCGACGGTTGGCAGCTGCGGCCGGCCGGGCGGGCCGCCCCCGCCGCCACCACCGTGCTGCACGGCCTGGCGGAACTGCTCGCGCCGCTGGCCACCCGGGCCCGGGCCACGGCCGCCGCGCAGCGGCAGACGGCGGTGCGGGTGGTGGAGCTGCTCGCCCAGGGCGGCGGGCCGGGACTGGAGGAGGCGTTGGCCGCCTGCGGCCTGTCCGGGCGGCCGCTCACCCCGGTGGTGGCGCGGATCGACGGCGCGCCGCAGTCGTGGGCGGCGGCCGCGCTGGCGGAGGGGCTGCACGGGGTGGGCGCGCCGTTCGCCGCCGCGCCGGACGGGCGGGGCGGGGCGGTGGCGCTGGTGGCCGCGGAGCCGGCGGCGATCGGGGCCGCGCTGCGGTCCTGCTGGCCGCGCCTGGCCACGGTACTGACGGACCGTCAGCTCCTGCGGGCCGGGGTGGGGCCGACGGCCGGACCGGACGGCGCCGCACTGCGCGGGGCGCTGGTGCAGGCGGGGTACGCGCTCACCGCGGCGGGCCCGGGCGAGGTCGGCAGCAGCGGTGAACTGACCACGCTGGAGGCCCTGTTGCGCGGAATCCCGGCCGAGGTCCGGGCC
>NZ_JBHYKG010000519.1:0-3253 GCF_042741245.1 Kitasatospora sp. NPDC058965 | reverse complement strand
GACCAGGCCGGGGTCGGCGGCGTCAGCGGTCCCCGGCCCGGCTCGGGTCGGCGCCGACCGGGAAGCGCGTCCGGCGCCGTGCCGCCGGGTGGCTCAGCAGGGGAAGGTGCCGCTGTAGAGGGCGTGGCCGTAGGAGGAACTGCCCGAGCCGAAGCCGTAGATGCCGTCGTCGGTCCAGACCGCCTCGCGCGAGCCGTTGACGCAGGTCGAGGTGGGGGCGATGGCGAAGCCCTCCAGGTTGTCGATCGGCATGACGGCCGGGTTGGAGTAGGTCACGTCCGGCACGATCGCGCCGGCGGCGTTCACCTTCAGGAAGGTGTGGGTCTCGCCGCAGGTGTTGTCACAGGTCGCGACGATGCGCTGGGTGCCGGCGTCGAACATCACGTCCATCACCGAGGCCTCGCCGGTGGCGATGGTGCCGAAGGTGGTGAAAGTGCCGTCCGTGTTCAGGCCGTAGACGTGCAGGGTGCCGTCCCACTCCAGGCCGGCGAAGTACAGGCCGGAGCCGTGCAGCGGGTAGTTCGCCGGGTTGTAGGCCGCGCCGGTGAGCGGGTCGACCCAGCCGTTGGCGGTCAGCCAGCTGTCCGGCACGTAGCCGACGCCCTCGAAGCCGAGGTTGGCGTCGTCCTTGTTGCCCGTGTTGAGCTGCGGGAACTGCGCGGTCATGTCCCACTGGTGGAGCGGCGACAGGGTCGAGCCGGTGGCCGTCGGGTCGAACTCCATGACGGTGTCCTTGGGGACCGTGTTGTCGGCGTTGTCCCGCTCGGAGGTCACGTAGAGGTGGCCGTTGGCGCCGACCGTCAGGCCCTCGGAGTCCGGCTGGCCGGTGCCGCCGGTGAAGTGGATCTGCTTGCCGGTCGAGCTCCAGGACGGGTCCGGGATCCACTTCCCGTTGCTCTTGACCAGCTTGAACAGCCAGTTCTTGTTCTTGGCCGCCCACAGCACCGACGGGTTCGCCGGGTCGAACGCGAGCCCGCTCAGGTCGCGGCCCTCGGGGCCGGTGGAGGTGGTGAAGGCGCAGACGTTGTCGGCGATCGTGACGTCCGCCCCGCCCGGCCAGGCCAGGGTGCCCGCCGGGTTGGAGCCGGTGCCGCCGGGCGCCTCGGGGGTGCAGCCGCTGGTGAGCGAACCGCCACCGCCGAGCAGTTGGCCGGTGCCGCCGCCACCCGTGCCGCCGCCGCCCGTGCCGCCGCCGCCCGTGCCGGAGCAGGAGTTGGCGCCGCCGAACGACGCGGTGACGGCGGTCTGGAACCAACCGGTGCCGTTGGCACAGCGCTCGTCCGACGGCGAGGCGCCGGCCGCGGCCCAGGTCACCGAGTCGATGGTGGTGCCGGCGCTGTCGATCAGGAAGACGGAGTCGTTGGCACCCAGCCCGAGGGCGGAGCTGAACGTCACGTAGCCGCCCGCCGCGATGGTGGTCGCGCTCGGCGAGGAGGACGAGATCGAGACCGGCGCGTGGGTGGTGTCGTTGTCGACGTACGTCCAGGAGCCGATGCTGACCGCGCTCGTGCCGCCGTTGTACAGCTCCACGGTGTCCGCGCCGTCCGAGGTCACCTCGTTGATCCGGACCCGGCTCGCGGCCGGGACCGCCGGGCAGCCCGCCGCGTTGGCAGTGCCGAAGGTGGTCGCGGTGGTCGTGGTGACCCACGCCCCGGTGCCGTCGCCGCCGCAACGCGCCATCGCCGGCTTCGCCTTGCCCGTGGCCCAGTCGACCCGGTCGACCACCGTGCCGCCCGCGGTGTAGATCACCACCTTGTCCGAGTCACCCAGCCCCTTGGGCGAGTTGAAGGTGACGAAGCCGCCGGCCGGGATCGTGCTGGCGGACGGGCTGAAGGACTGCGGGGAGAAGCTGTCGTCGGACATCTTCCAGCCGCTGATGCTCACGGCGGTCGACCCGGTGTTGTACAGCTCCACGGTGTCGCTGTTCGACGAGGTGACCTCGTTGATCCGAACGTTCTGGTAGCCGGCCGGGTCGGCGGCCGCCGCGGGCTGCGCGGCGATCATGACGACGAGTCCCGAGAGGCTCAAAGCGGCGGCGCACAGGGACGCGACGCCGGCACGCGAGCGAGAGGTAGGCATGAGGCTGAACTCTGCTGACGCCACTTTGAGAGAGCGTGTACTCGAGTTGAATGTCAGCCACTGACAGTCGGAACGCCTGGAGCCCGCGCCCGCGCCCGAGCCCGAGCCCGAGCCCGCGCCCGCGCCCGCACACCGGACTCGACCTGCCGCTGCCACTCGTGCGCGGTCCGCCCGCCCGGCGGCAACGGCTCAGGGATTGGTGAAGCAGCTCGCCCGGCTGGTGCCCTTGGCGTACAGCAGGTCGGTGGGGTACACGAAGCCGAAGTCGTCCCCGGGCGCGGCATCGCTCGGCAGGGCGCTGCGGCAGGCCGCCTTCGCGGCCATCTCGGACGTCAGGTCCTGCTGGAAGGCGAGCACCGGGGTGGCGTACACCTTGCCGTCGTGGGACTGGGTGCAGGGGACCAGGACCACCGAGTCGATGCCGCCGTCGGGATCGCGCGAGCGGTTCAGGAAGCAGTCGCCGACCCGCAGGTCGAAGACGCTGTCCACCTGGGCCGCCGTCACCCCGCCGCCGCTGCTGCGCTGGACCTGCGGGCCGAACGCGGTCGCCACGTTCGCCCAGATCCCCACCCAGAGCGCCGCCGCCACCAGGCCCACGATCGCCGCGCCCTTGCCGCGCTGCCCGGTGCGCCGCACCTGGACCAGCCCGATCAGGCCGAAGAGCACCGCGAACGGCGCGAGGCCGAGCAGCCCGGTGAGCCGCGCCCAGCGGGCGAACCGGTTCGTCCCCGAAGGCGGTTCGACCACGGCCGCGGGTGTGGGCGCCGAGGCGCCGATCTGCCCGGCCGGCAGCGTCGCCTGACCCTCTACCACTGTCCCCGCCCTCTCCCGACACAGACGTGTGCGTTGTGCGGCGAGACTGTACTCGATCGGCGATCCGGCAGATCCGTTCGCCCCCCGGCGACGCCCGCACCTCGGGAGGCGGCGAGGCTCGTGGCGCGGGCGGGTGGTTCGACCTGGCGGCTGGCCACGCCGACGACGGCACCCCCGCGGTCACCGTCACCGTCACGGCTGGCAGTGGCCCGGGGCTGCCACGGCCCGTCGGACCGGTCGGTGTGCGGCGTCAGAAGGAGATGCGGACCTTGAGCGCCGAGCGGTCGTCCATCGCGCGGTAGCCCTCGGGCACCTCGGCCAGCGACACGGTCCGGTCGAACACCAGGCCCGGCTCGATCGA
>NZ_JBHYKG010000518.1:0-3301 GCF_042741245.1 Kitasatospora sp. NPDC058965 | reverse complement strand
CCGTCTGGGGCCTGGTCCGCGCCGCCCAGGCCGAGAACCCCGGCCGCATCCACCTCCTCGACACCGACACCCACACCGACACCGACACCGACACCCCCGGCACACCGACCGTCCTCGCCGACGAACCCGAACTCGCCCACCGCCACAACAAGACCTACATCCCCCGCCTCACCCCCACCACCACAACCACCACCCCCACCCCCATCAACCCCGACGGCACCGTCCTGATCACCGGCGGCACCGGCGGCCTCGGCGCCCTCATCGCCCGCCACCTCGTCACCCACCACGGCGCCCGCCACCTCCACCTCACCAGCCGCCGCGGACCCCACGCCCCCGGCGCCACCCAACTCCAAACCGACCTCCAAAACCTCGGCGCCACCGTCACCATCACCGCCGACGACATCACCGACCCCCACACCGTCCAACACCTCATCGACTCCCTCCCCACCCTCACCACCCTCATCCACGCCGCCGGCACCGCCGACAACGCCCTCACCCCCGCCCTCACCACCACCCACCTCACCCACACCCTCGCCCCCAAAGCCCACGCCGCCCACCACCTCCACCACGCCACCCGCCACCACACCCTCGACCACTTCCTCCTCATCTCCTCCGCCGGCGGCCTCGTCCTCGCCGCCGGACAAGGCCCCTACGCCGCCGCCAACACCTACCTCGACGCCCTCGCCCACCACCGCACCCACCACGGACACCCCACCACCGCCCTCGCCTACGGCCTCTGGAACACCAACACCGGTCTCAGTGCCGACCTCACCGAGGCGGACCTGGCCCGGATGAACCGCCAGGGCCTGCCCGCCCTGACCGAGACCGACGGCCTGGCCCTGCTGGACGCCGCGCTGGCCTCCCCCCACCCGGCGCTCGTCCCGCTGCACGTCAACACCAACGCCCTGCGCACCCGCACCGACGAGATCCCCGCCCTGCTGCGCGCCCTCGCCCCCACCGGGGCCGCCCGCCGGGCCGTCACCAGCAGCACCTCCGAGAGCGGCGCGGACGCACTTCGCCGGCGCCTGACCGCCCTCAACCCCGCCGAACGCGAGCGGGCGCTGCTGGACCTGGTGCGGACCCACGCGGCCGCCGTGCTCGGCCACGACCGGAAGGAGTCCATCGGCGCCGACCGCGGCTTCCTGGAGCTGGGGGTCGACTCCCTCACCGCACTGGAGCTCCGCAACCGCCTCTCCACCGCCACCGGCCTGCGCCTCACCCCGACCCTGGTCTTCGACTACCCCACGGCCGCCACGGTCGTCGACCACCTCCGCACGGAGCTGTTCGGCGCCGACGACCCCGCCGAGGACCTGAGCGAGGCCTCCGCCGACGACCTGTTCGCCATCCTCGACGCCGAACTCGCCTCGCTGGACGACTGACCCCCACCAGTCGCCCGTCAAAGAAGGAAGGGCGGGCCCACTTCCCCCAGTGGACCCGCCCTTCCGCGCGGCTGTGCTCTCGTGCCCCCTCTGCGACCACCTTCAGCGCGGCGTCAGACGTCCAGGACGCTGTGCTCACTGAGATCGGGGGCGTGACGCGCCACCGTCCGATAGTCCACATCGTCATGGAGCACGGTGAGGCCGTGGTGGGCAGCTGTCGCTGCAATCATGAGGTCGACTGCGGAGGCGCTTCGGTGATGGCCGGCCAGGGCCGTCCGGCGCTGCACCGTGTCGATCCACCGCCCCGCGCTCTTCGGCACGGAGACGTCCGGATACAGCTCGGTGAACATCTCGGAGATCTCGTCGTACTCCCGCCCGTCACGCGCGCTGTACAGGAACTCGGCGCGCTGCGGAGAGCACGAAGCAATCGATCCAGCGTCGATCGCTTCGTACCAAGCACCCTGCAGTTTCCGGTCCCGCAGCAGTCGGACCAGGCCCGAGCTGTCGAGGAGGTAGATCAACGGGCATCCTTCTCGGCCTGGTGCAGACGCGCGGCGTGCTCGACGGCACCCCAGTGCTGCGCTCGCTCGAAATGCCGGCCGATCCGGGCCGCGCGTTCCTGCTGCTCGGCATAGAACCGAAGGGCGAGGTTGACAGCCTCCTTCTTGGTCCGCGCACCGGCAAGCGCCATGGCTCGCTCCAGGGCCTCGTCGTCGATGTCGATCTGGGTCACGGACACCTGGCGCCTCCGGAAGCTCGCAATGTTGGCAATGTATATCCCGTTGTACGTGACCAACATGAGGAGCGGAGAGGTGCACCCCGGACCGCAGCTCCCGTGATCACTGCTGCGCCGGCGGCTGCTCCCTGGTGTCCAGCCACCCCCGCAGTGCCGCCTGCACGCCCGCCTGGAAGCGGGTGTCGGCGTTCAGGGCCTCCATCAGGGCCTGGATCCGGCGCATCACGGTCCGCTCGCCGATCCGCAGGGCGCGGGCGATGGTGCGGTCCTTGGCGCCGGCGGTCAGCATCCGCAGGATCGCCAGGTCGCGCGGGGACAGGTCGTCGGCGCCGCCCGGGCGGGCGCCGGCCGGGAGCCGGCCGCCGAGCGGGACGGCCTTCTCCCAGAGCGATTCGAAGGCCAGCAGCAGCGCGTCCAGCAGCGGGGAGGGGCCGATCAGCAGCCGGGTGGTGGCGTCGGCGGTGGCGAAGTCCGGGGGGATCACGGCCTGTCGGCGGTCCACGATGAGCATCTTCATCTGCGCGTCCGGCAGGCTGCGGGCCTGTTCGCCGGCCGCCAGGAAGCGCTCCAGCATGGCGGCCCGGCCGGGCTCGGCCAGGGTGGGGGCGTGGTAGATCGCCCGGTAGCTCACGCCGCGCCCCAGGGCCTGGAGTTCGTTGACGTTGTCGGCGGCGCCGTCCAGGTAGGGTGGCCGATCGATGATCAACACCTCGTGGCGCGAGCCGAGTTCGAGTTCGGCGAGCAGCGCCAGCACGGCCGCCTCGCCCTCGATCCGCTGGATCATCTGGTCCGGCCCCACCCGGGTCGCCCTGGCCTGCAGCGCCAACTGCCTTGCGTCGCTGCGCAGGACGTCCAGCCGCCGCTGCCGCTCCAGCACCACCGACTCCAGCGCCACGTCGGGCGGGGCGGCGAAGTACCGGCTCGGCATGCCGGGCAGCGGGGCGCACAGGCCCGCCGCGGTGAGTTCGGCCAGCGCCGCCGCGGCCGCCGCGACGGGCACGCCGACGGCTTCGGCGATCTGGTCCGCGCCGAGCTCGCCGCGGCCCAGCAGGTGCAGGTAGACCTCGCTGGCGCGCTCGGACAGCCCGACGGGTTCGAGCAGATGGGTCATGGCCGAGCAGGCTACTGGCTCACCGGCCCGAGCACACCGGGTCGGACGCGATCGGTCCGCGGCGGACACCGGCGC
>NZ_JBHYKG010000517.1:0-3339 GCF_042741245.1 Kitasatospora sp. NPDC058965 | reverse complement strand
ATTCTCGCCCAACGACGCAAAACCCGTGGGGGCGGGCCCGGAGGCCCGCCCCCACGGGGCGCCGATGAGCGAGGGTCAGGAGACCGTCACGTCGTCGTAGTAGGTGTAGGTCGGGTCACCCGGGTAGTTGTCGTCCTTGTTGGTCAGGGTGAGGGTGTAGCTGTGGCCCGCGGTGACACCGGCGGTCACGTTGGTCCAGGCCGAGGTGGCCGCGCAGGTCTTGGCCAGCACCGTGGTGGTGGTGCCGGTGGTGTTGTCCTTCAGGGTGGCGGTGGCCCAGTCGTAGGTGACCGTGTCCGGGCAGGTGCTGCTGTACCAGAAGGAGAGGGTCTTCGCACCGGCCTGCGCGGTGAAGGTCTGCGCGATCGAGGAGGTACCGGTCGGGTTGGTCGAGCCGACCATCGCGCCGTAGCTGCCCGAGTGAGCGGCCGAGGTGTTGGCGGCGGTGGAGCCGACCGAGGTCCAGCCGGTCAGGCTGCCGGCCTCGAAGCCACCGTTGGTGACGGCGCTGCCGCCACCGCCCGAGGTGGTCTCGGACCAGGTGAAGGTGGTGGAGCCCGACGCGCTGGTGGTGTCGGTCGCGGTGACGGTCACCGAGGAGGTGCCCGAGGCGGTCGGGGTGCCCGAGATCAGACCCGTGGAGGAGTTGATCGACAGGCCGGCCGGCAGGCCGGTGGCCGAGTAGGTCAGCGTCTGGCCGGAGGCCGAGTCACTGGCGCTGATCTGCAGGCTGGCGGCGGTGCCGACGGTGCCGCTCTGGTTGCCCGGGTTGGTCACGGTGACCGCGTTGCCGTGGTTCAGGATGGTGTGCGAGATGGCGCAGGAGTTGGTGTCGTTCGACCAGCTGGCCTGCTCCGCGTAGGAGCCGAAGCTGCCGAAGTTGACCATGGCCGCACCGCCGGTGGTGCCGGGCTTCAGCCAGGCGCACTCGTCGGAGTTCTCCTGGCCGTTGTACGAGCTGCCGGAGACGTGGTTGGTCCAGCCACCCGCGGGGTTCTGGTCCGACATCATCTCGTGCCACTCGTGGCCGAGGGTCATCGTGTAACCGTCGAGGGTGCCGGGCGAGTTGACGAAGCCGACGCCGCAGTTGGCACCCTGGTCGATGTTGTACGGCTGGTTCGAGAAGGCGATGTCGCCGTAGGGCGAGGCCGCCGCGCCACCGGTCAGGGTGGTGTCGCCGTTCCAGTCGTGCCAGGCGCAGTAGCCCGTGCTCGGGTTCTGGTAGTCGTCCGGGTTGGTGCCGTGCGGCGACAGGATGATGTAGTACGCGTCGCGGTTCGCGGCAGCCGTGGTGTTGCCGAAGTGGGCGGCCGCGTTGACGGCCTCCACGCCCAGCTGGTTGCCGGTGGCCTGGGCCGGCGAGGCGGCCGCGTTGTCGTACCAGACGCCGGAGAGGACACCGCCGGCCTGGTACGGGATGAAGTTGGCGTTCGCCGGGCAGCTGACCGCGCCGGAGGCCACGTTCGGGCCGTCGCACCACTGGGTCAGGTCGGCGGACCAGGTCTCGCCGTTGGTGCCGATGCCCTTGAACATCTGCTGGGTGGCGCCCGCCGCACCGGCGGAGTCGCCGGAGAACTTGGCGTTGCCGTTGGCGTCGGTGCTCTGCGTACCCCACTGGTTGCCGTAGAAGACCAGGTAGACCTTGGAGTGGCCGCTCTGCACGCCGATGCCGTCGACGCCACCGCCGTAGGAGAGGGTCTCCTGGCCGGTGGCCGCGGCCTGCGCCTGGTGGGCCAGGCGGTCGCGGCGCTGCGCCTCGTACTGCTTGATCCCCGGGATCTTGCTCGCGTTGAGCGAGGTGCTGTACGGGTTGAACTCGTTGTTGATGCCCGAGCCGGTGGCCGTAGCCGCGTGGTGGTGGGCCTGGCCCGAAACCGCCGGAGCGGCAACGTCGGCCTGCGCCGGAGCGGCCATCAGGCCGGCCGCGGCGACCGCGAGGGAGAGCGCGCCGGTGACGGCGGCACCCTTCGCGAACCGGGAGCTGTGGGGGCTACCCATGGTGGGGGTTCCTCTCGTGAACCCGCCGTCCGGTCTCCGATCGGGAGCGGACGACGGCTTGCGGGGGACTGGGCCGATGACCCGGCCGTCGTTCCGACACGCAATTCCGGACACGGCACACCCGTCGTGGGAATTCGGGGACGTGCCGACCGAGAATTGTGCAGAAGCGTGCGGGCACCCCTGCGGGGAGGGGAGCGGAACGGCCGGGCCAGAAGCCCTGACATGCAGTCAGGCGCCGCCGAAGTGGTTGCGCTGCCTGCTGTCGCGGTGAAGCAAAGCAGAGCGGGTTAACGGCCGTCAACGGATTGGCGGCCTATTTCTGCCGGGCCCAGGAATTCTGTGAATGGAACGGAAATAGCGCTCGGGCTTTTCAATGATTCAAGTTCTGGGCCGAAGTGAATTCACTGTATGAGGGAGGGGTGGGCGTCCTGCGGGGATGGGCCCCGGTGTCCCGGGCACACCGGATGCCCGTCGCGCGTTGCCAGGAGGACGGACGGAGCGGGTGGCGCGAGGCGGCGGGAGGCACCGGTGGACCAGGGCGAGGACTGGGACGAGGTCGAGTTGGACGAGGACTTCGTCCGGTCCGCGCCCGTGACCGAGCCGTCCGGGCGGGCCAGGATGCTGGCCGCCCGCTGGCGGCGCGAGCCGCCTCAGCCGCAGCCGTGGCGCTCGGACCGGCCGCCGGCCGGCTGGTTCTGGAGCCGGGTGCGCCGGCGTCGGCGCTGGTTCGGCTGACCCGGGCCGGCCTTTGCCGGCGCTTGGTGTTCGGGGTGCCGCGCTGCCCGGCCGGGTGGGGGCCGCCCGGCCGGTCGATCCCCACGGGCTACGCTGACCGCGGCGAAGAGCCAGGTGACGGGCGGGGAAACGGAGTGCAGATGGGTCGGCGTGACCGGGCGCGGGGCGGGTCGGCGGCGAGCGGCGGCGGGGCACCGCGCTGCACGGTGACGGTCTGCCGGGGCTGCTGCTGCGGGACGCCCAAGGTGCCCGGGGTGGACCATGCCGGGCAGTTGGTCGACCTGCGCAGCGCGCTCGCCGGCGTGGCCGAGGTGCGGCCGGTGGGCTGCCTGGACGCCTGCGACCGGGCCAACGTGATCGTGGTGCAGCCCTCCGGCGAGGGGCGGCGGGCCGGGGGCCGGCCGGTCTGGCTGGGCTTCGTCAACGATCCCGACGCGGCGCGGGACATCACCGACTGGGTGGCCGCCGGCGGGCCCGGGCTGGTCGAGCCGCCGCCGGTGCTGGAGCTGTACGCGTTCAGTCCCTCGCGCCGGGTGCGCGAGGGCCTGGGCGGCTGACGGGAGGTCGGCGCGGGGACGGTCGGCGGACCGGTCGGGGGTGCCCGAC
>NZ_JBHYKG010000516.1:0-3368 GCF_042741245.1 Kitasatospora sp. NPDC058965 | reverse complement strand
TGGTGGTGCTCCCCGCCCCGGGGGGTGGTGTCGCTTTTTTCCACCCCCCCCCCCCCCCCCCCGGCCGGGGACTGCCGAGGGGGTCGCCGGGCGGTCAGCCCAGGTCGAGGTCGGCGGCGGTGAAGACGGTGTAGTACGGCAGGCCGGCCTCCTCGATGGCCGGCGCGGCGCCGCGCTCGACGATCACGGCGACGCCGACCACCTCGGCGCCGGCCTCGCGCAGCGCCTCGACCGCGGTCAGCACCGAGCCGCCGGTGGTGGAGGTGTCCTCGACCGCCAGCACCCGGCGGCCCTTCACGTCCGGGCCCTCGATCCGGCGCTGCAGGCCGTGCGCCTTGCCGGCCTTGCGGACCACGAAGGCGTCCAGCTCGCGGCCGCGGGCGGCGGCGGCGTGCAGCATGGCGGCGGCGACCGGGTCGGCGCCCAGGGTCAGGCCGCCCACCGCGTCGTACTCCAGCTCGGCGGTGGCGTCCAGCAGCACCCGGCCGACCAGCGGCGCGGCCTGCGCGTCCAGCGTGATCCGGCGCAGGTCCACGTAGTAGTCGGCCTCGCGGCCGGAGGAGAGGATGACCTTGCCGTGCACGACGGCCTTGGTCTTGATCTGCGCCAGCAGGGCGTCGCGGTCGTTGTTCGGGTTGCTCATGGACAGCCAGTCTAGGCGGCGGGCCCGGGGTCAGCGGCGGCGCAGCACCCTGGCGACGATCACTGCACCGCCGAGCAGCGCCACCCCGCCGCCGATCACCCACGGGGTGGTCAGCCGGCGGTGGCCGCCCGCCGCGCCGGCGGGCTGGTCGCCGTACCAGCGGGTGGCGGCCCGGGCCCGGGCGCTGCGGGCCGGCAGCGCGGGGGCGTAGCGGCCGCGCGGCGGGGCGTGGTCCACCTCCTCGGCCGACCGGCCGACGATGCTGCGGCGCACCGGGCCGCCGAGCAGCTCCTCGGGGGAGGCGGGCACCTGCGGGCCGAGCTCCTCGTCCGCGGACCGGGGGAAGCCGTAGGGCACGTCGATCCGGCCCCAGCCCTCGGCCGGCTCCCCCTCCTCGGGGGCGGTCGGCTCGGCGGGCTCGTTGTCGCTGCCGGGGAAGGCGATCAGGTCGGAGAGGTCCTCGGCGAACAGGTCGTCGGGGAGCGGCTCGGTGTCGTCGCCGTCGGCGGGCAGGTCGGGGACCACGGTCAGGGTGGGCGCGGTGGGCTCGTCCCCGGCGGGCTCGTCCCCGGTCGACCCGCCGTCGGCCAGCTCCTCGGCCAGCGCCGCGGCGAAACGATCCAGCAGGCGGTGGCCGGCGGCGGCCAGCGTCGCGGCGTCGATCTCGGCGAGGCGGCCGCCGGGGGTGAGGTCGCCGCGCCAGCGCAGCCGGGTCGCCCGCTCCCCGTCCGCCTCCACCGCGAGCCGCACGGTGGCCGTCACCTCGCCGTCGCCGCGCGCCTCCTGGCCCTCCACGAGGGCCGTCAGCACGCCGGAACCACCGGTGCGGATGAGGGAGATGACGCCCCGGTAGGTGATGGTGGAGCTGCCGACCCGCAGTTTCAGCCGGCCGTGGATCTCGGTCGGGCCGGTGCCGGCGGCGCGCTCGGCCGCCCGCGGCGCCTCGGCCTCGGTGCTCAGCCCCGGCACGCAGCGGGCGAGCAGCGCGGAATCTTCCAGGGCCTGCTGGACGAGCTCGACCGGCAGCGGGACGGCAACCTCATGCTCCATACCTGTGAGCCTACCGATCCGCCGCCTGGCGCACAGGACGCGCCACCGGGTTGGCCCGCAGGCTCGCCCCAGTGGCGGGTCGGCACGGTCAGCGGGGCTCCAGCAGGGTGCTCGGCGGGGGCAGCGGCTCGGGCCGCCGGGCGGCCAGCCGGGCGGCCGCGGCGGTCAGTTCGGGGGCGGTGAAGGAGCGCGGCGGCGGGGCGTCGTCGGCCAGCGCGGGCTCGGGGCGCCGCTCCCGGGCGGCCAGCAGGACGGCGGCCCGGCCGCCGCTGCCCGCGGGGTCGCAGGCCGGGCCGCTGCCGGCGACCGGGAACGGCACCGTGAACAGCCCGGCGGCGCGCAGCCCGGCCTCCACCGTCCACAGCCCCGGCCCGGCCGGGGCGGGGACCGCCAGCCGACCGGTGAGGGCCAGCCGGGCGGCGGCCAGGCCGTAGAACTCGGCCGCGTGGTACTCGCTGCGGGCCGCCCGGTCGGGGGCCGGCAGGTCGGCCAGCACCGCGTCGAACCGCTCGGCCGGCGGGTCCTGGCGCAGCCAGGACAGCGGGTCGGCGGTGACCACCCGGACCCTGGGGTCGGCGAAGGAGTGCTCGCCGAGCGCGGCCAGCGCCGGGTCGGTGCGGGCCAGCTCGGGCAGCGCCGGGTCCAGGGTGACCACCAGCACCTCGGTCACCCTGCGGTGCCGCAGCACCTCGCGCAGCGCCAGGCCGTCCCCGCCGCCGAGCAGCAGCACCCGGTGGTCCGCGCCGCCGGCCAGCGCCGGGTGCACCAGCGCCTCGTGGTAGCGGTACTCGTCGGTCGAGCAGGCGGCCAGCCGCCCGGCCAGGTAGAGCCGCAGCGGCTCGCCGCCCTGGGCCGGGACCCGCGGCGCCGCACCGGTGAGCACGATCTCGCCGTACCGGCTCTGCACGGCCTGGCGCGGGGTGGCTCCGTACAGCGCGTGCCGGGCCGCGCGCTCGATCGCGCCGGTGCAGGCGCCGGCCACCGCGAGCACGGCCAGCACCGCGCCGAACCCGGTCCACAGCAGCAGCCGGGCCCGCGGCCCCTGCTCGTCGCGGAACAGCCAGCAGACCACGGCGGCGCCGGCCGCCGCGTTCACCGCGCCGGTCAGCAGCGCACCCTCGGCCTGGCCGAACGCGGGCAGCAGCAGGAACGGGAAGGCCAGCCCGCCGACCAGCGCGCCCACGTAGTCGGCGGCGAACAGGTCGGCCGCGGCCCGGCCGGCCTCCTCCCGGCGGATCCGCTGGACCAGCGTCATCAGCAGCGGTATCTCGGCCCCGATCAGCACCCCGATCAGGCAGGTCAGGGTGATCAGCGCGACCTGGTACCGGCCGAGCCAGGCCCAGGCCGCGTAGAGCAGCAGCGCCGAGAGCCCGCCGACCACCGCGAGCGCGCCCTCGACCAGGGCGAAGGAGAGCGCCGCGCGACGGGTGAAGTGCTTGGCCAGCAGCGAGCCCAGGCCCATGGCGAAGACCATCACGGAGAGCACCACGGAGGTCTGGGTGACCGAGTCGCCCAGCAGGTAGCCGCCGAGCGCGACCAGCTCCAGCTCGTAGACCAGCCCGCAGGCGGCGCAGACGAAGGCGGCCAGCAGCACCAGCAGCCGGGCCCGCCGCGGCCGGCCGGGGACCGACCGGGCCCGCCGCCCCGCCCCGGGGCGGTCGGCGACCGGCAGGCC
>NZ_JBHYKG010000515.1:0-3382 GCF_042741245.1 Kitasatospora sp. NPDC058965 | reverse complement strand
GGCTGGAGCTGCGCAGCGACGGGGCGGACCTGACCGGGGTGGCCCGCTGCTACGGCCCGGGCGACGCGAGCGGGTTCCTGGGCGGCTTCCTCAGCCTGCCGTGCCGCCTCGGTGCGCGATGACCCACGTGCTGACGGGGGCGGAGCCGGCCGAGGCCGCCCGGATCGCCCGGGTCCACTACGACTGCTGGCTGGAGACCTACCCCGAACCGGCGGCCGGCATCGACCTGGACTGGCTGCGGGCCCAGCGCGCCGAGCTGCTGGCGGAGGCCGGGCGGCAGCGCTGGCTCGGCCTGCTGGAGTCGGCGCGCACCGACCCGGCCGGCTGGTTCTGCCGGGTGGTCCGGCCCGAGCCGGGCGGCGAGGTGCTCGGCTTCCTCTGCGGCGCGGTCGGCGAGCGGCTGAGCCTGGGGCCGATGTACCTGCTGCGCCGGGCCCAGGGGCGGGGGACCGGCGACCGCCTGATGGCCGAGTTCCTCGACTGGGCGGCGGGCCGCCCGATCGCGCTCTGGGTCACCGAGTACAACAGCCGGGCGATCCGCTTCTACGAGCGCCACGGCTTCGCGCCCACCGGGGAGCGCGAACTCTGGCGCGACCGGCTGCCGAACGTGCGGATGGTCCGCCCCGGCGGGTAGCGGCCGGACGCCCGCCACCCGCTCCGACCGTGTGCCACAGTCGGAGGGGAAGGGCAGGTGGGACGCATGAGGCTGGGCGAGACCTTCTGCCGGCAGGTGGCGGACGCCGATCCGCTCGGTGCGGACCGGGTGCTCGCCCCGCTGGTGGCGCTCAACGAGCGGGCCGACCGGCGCGGGCTGGTGGCGGTGCTGGCGGAGCTGGTGGCCGCCGCCGAGCACGCCCCGCTGACCGGGACCGCCGACCGGCTGGCCGCGTTGCGGGACCTCGGGATGCCGGC
Source organism: Kitasatospora sp. NPDC058965 (assembly GCF_042741245.1). Classification (NCBI taxonomy): domain Bacteria; kingdom Bacillati; phylum Actinomycetota; class Actinomycetes; order Kitasatosporales; family Streptomycetaceae; genus Kitasatospora; species Kitasatospora sp. NPDC058965. Next base: position 2,470 of record NZ_JBHYKG010000515.1, on the reverse strand, counting down.
GGACTCGCTGCGCCGGCACGGCGTGGAGCCGCTGGCCGCGCTGCCCGCGGCCGAGCCGGTGCTGCGCCGCCTCGGCGGCTCGGTCGGCATGGTGCCGCGGGACACCGTGCTGCACTACGGGGCCTGGAACCCGTCCGGTGCCCGGCAGCGGATGTACACCGGCGCGGCCGAGGAGAACGTGCTGATCCACTCGGTCCGGGTCGGTGCCCCCGCCGTCGAGCGGGCCGTGCTGGCGCTGGCCCCGCTGCCCGGGCTGGACCCGGCCGCCCCGGAGTACGCCGCGGCCCTGACCGGGGCGCGGACCCAGTTGGCCCCGCTGATCGAGGCGATCGGCGCGGTGGCCGCGCAGGTGCCGCCGGCCGCCTTCTTCACCGCCCGGCTGCGCCCCTACATGCAGGAGATCCGGGTCGGCGGGCGGGCCTACTGCGGCCCGGCCGCCGCCCACCTGCCGCTGCACCTGGTGGACCAGCTGCTCTGGGCCGGGGACCGGACGGACCCGGTCCACCAGCAGCTGCGCGCCGAGCTGCTGGAGTACGGGCTGCCCGAGTGGCGGCGGCTGCACCGCGCCCGCGAGGGCCGGGAGTCGGTCGTCTCGGCGCTGGTGCGCGCGCTGCGCGCGGCCGGGGAGCAGGTGCCGGCGGCGCTGCTGCGGTCGGCCGGGGCGGCCGCCGAACTGCTGCGCACCCTGGTGGTGTTCCGGGGCCGCCACCTGCGCCTGGTCCGGGAGGGCTACGCCGGGGACGGTCCGTTCCGGGCCGGCAGCGCGGGCGCCGCCCCGGCGGTGGTGCGGCACCTGCTGGACCTGACCCGGGAGCGGGAGCGCCGGCTGGTCGGGCCGCTCAGTGCGGCCGGCGGCCCCAGGCGGTGACCATCAGGTTGGGCAGGTACCGGGCCTGCGGCCGGTCCAGCACCCCGATCAGCTCGTCCAGTTGCGGACCGGTGATCAGCCCGGTGGCCAGCAGCGGCGCGCGGAGCTGGCGCAGCGTCAGCGGGAGGAACCCGCCGGCGCCGCCGACCAGCGGCCCGTGCACCCGGGCGCCGACCTCGGTCAGCCCGGCCCCGGCCAGCGCGTCCGGCAGCCGGCGGCCGTAGCCCGGGTCCGCGCCGGCCGCGGCGAAGGCGGCGGTCAGGGCGCGGTAGAGCCGTTCGGCCGGCAGTCGGTGGTCCGCGGGCCAGTAGCGGGCCACCGCCTCGCCCATCGGTCCCTCGATGTCGAAGTCCTCCACCACCACCCAGCCGCCGGGCCGGGCGGCGGCCACCAGCCGGCGCAGCGCCTCGTCCCGCTGCGGCAGGTGCTCCAGCAGGGCCCGGGCGTGCACCAGGTCGAAGGCGCCGGCGGGCAGCGGATCGGCCAGCAGGTCGTGCCGACGGACCGTCAGCTGGGCCGGCCCGCGGTCCCCGGCGAACCGCGGGTCCAGGTCGGTGGCCAGGACGTGCCCGGTCGGTCCGACCCGGTCGGCCAGCCAGCGCGCCACGCTGCCCGCCCCGCAGCCGACCTCCAGGCAGGCCCAGCCGGGCGCGACGCCGAGGGCGGCGAGCCGCTCGGTGCTCGCCCCGTCGTACACCTGCTCCAGGGCGGTCAGCCGCTCGTGCTCCCGAGCCCAGGTGCGGTCGAAGACGTAGGGGTCCTGGGGCGGTGACTCGGGCACGGCGCGGGCCCCTTCGGGTGGTGGGGATCTTTGAGCATAGTCTGGTGGACCAGTGGTGGGCCTGCGGGAGGGAGCGGCGCGGATGCGACAGGTCGGACGGGCGGTGGCGGCGATCGTCGCGGTACTGGCGCTCGGGCTGCTGGTGCACGGGGTGCGGGACAAGGGCGGGGCGACGGCGGCGCCGTCCGGGCCGGCCTCGCCCGGGACCGCGCACTCCGCCGCGCCGCCGACCGCGGCCGACTCCGCCGGGGCTTCGCCGTCGGCCTCCGGCGCCGCCGACTACGATCCGGCGCGGTTCGCCGCCCAGGTGAAGACCCGGGCCGGGCAGGCCGGGATCGACCCGCAGCTGCTGATGGCGATCCTCTACAACGAGAGCTACAAGCCGCACGACCCCGAGTTGGAGCGGGCCTGGCAGCGCCTCAAGCCGGACTCGGCGTTCGGGATCGCGAACATGCACCGGGCCGCGTTCGACGAGACCAAGGCCGGCCGGGACTTCGCCGGCCGCCGGTGGGAGGAGCTGCCGGACGACCCGGACCTGGCGCTGGAGGCGGCGGCCTGGTTCCTGCACGACCTCGGTGCCCAACTCCCGGCCCACCGGAGCACCGGGCTGAACCAGGACGAGCTGATGGCGCTCGGCTACAACGCCGGTGCCTCCAACATGCTCGCCTTCGCCCGCGGCACCGCCCCGGGCAGCGCCGCGGCGTCGTACCTGGACCAGCTGCACGCCAACTGGGCGAAGGCGGGCCGGGCGCTGGCCTGACGCGCCACGACGGCGAACGGTCGGCGCCGACTGCCGCGAGGGGAACCGCGCCGTTCCGGAA
>NZ_JBHYKG010000514.1:0-3436 GCF_042741245.1 Kitasatospora sp. NPDC058965 | reverse complement strand
GTCCAGACGGATCCTGGACGGTCCACCTGGATGCACCACGGGACAACTGGACGCCGTCGGCCACGCGCTGATCGGCGAGGCGCTGCTGGCCGGCGCCGCCCGGGCCGAGCGCGCCGTGCTCGCCCGCCGGGCCGCCACCGCGCTGCAGCAGCACGGGCTCGGCACCGACGACGCCCAGTGCCGGCTCGCCGCCTGGCTGCTGGAGGTGGCCGGTGACGGACCGTCGGCCGCCCGGCTGTACGCCGAGGCCGGCCGCCACGCGCTCGCCGACGGCCGGTCCGGACCCGCGGTCCGGCTGCTCGACCGCGGGCACCGGCTGGCCGCCCCGGCGGACCGGGCCGGCATCACCGAGTCCCTGGTGTACGCCCTCGCGGAGGCCGGACAGCTGAACCGCGCGCTGGAGCTGGCCGACACCCTGGCCCTCGTCGGCGCGGCCGCGCTCGGCACCGACCGCCGGGTCGCGCTGCACACCCGGCTGGCCTGGGCCGCGCTGATGGCCGAGCGCAGTGCCGAGGGCAGCGCGCAACTGGCCGCGGCCAAGCGACTGCTCGGCGAGGACGGGGCACCGGAGCAGACGGCCGCGCTGGCCGTGGTGCAGGGCCACCTGGCCCTGCTGCCCGGGTACGGCGAGCTGCTGGCGGACGCCGAGGTCCGGGCCCGGGAGGCGGCGCAGGTGGCTCAGCGGGCGCACCTCCCGGTGCTGGCCTGCCAGGCCTGGCAGTTGCTCGCCCTGTTCGCCCGGGAACGCGGCTTCGACGAGGCGGACGCCTGCCTGCGACGGATGCTGGCGGTCGCCGAGGACGACGCCCTGCCCGCCTGGCGGTTCGAGGCGCTGATCCGCCTGGGGGCCAACACCGTGCTGCGGACCGGCGACCCGCGCACCCTCCAGGAGGCCCTGGCCGTGGCGAACGAACTGGGCTCGATCACGCTCACCCACCAGGCCGAGTGCCTGCTGGCCATGCAGGCGGCGCTCAGCGGCGAGCCGGAGCGCGCCCTGGAGATCGTCGAGCGCTGCCTCGACACCACTGCCCGGATGCGCAACCTCGCGGCCCAGCGCTACCTGGTGCTGGTCGCGGCCACGGTGGCGGCGCACCAGGGCCGGCGGCGGGACATGGACCGCGAGCTGCTCGCCTTCGACCGGGCCGGCGGCGCGGCGTCGAGCCTGGTCCCGGTGGTGTTCGGCCTGTGCCGGGCCGTCTGCGCGCTGCTGGAGGAGGACCGGGTGCTGGCCGAGGCCGACCTCGCCGCGGCCGCGGACTGGGAACGCGACCATCCGAGCGTCTACTACCTCGGCGGCCAGTACGGCCTCGGGCCGCTGCTGGACGTGCTGGCCCGCCGGGCGGGCCGGACCGCGCACACCGCCGCGCTGCTCGCCCCGGCCGCCGAACTCGCCTGGAACCGGCAGTTCCTGCTGGTCGCGGAGGCGGTGCTGCTGGGCCGCGAGGGCCGGCCGGTCGAGGCCGCCCGGCTGGTCGAGGCCGCGCAGGAGATGGCCGAGGTGTTCCCGGTCGGCGGTCACCTGGCCCTGCGCCTGGCCGCGGAGGCCGCGCTGGACGACGGCTGGGGCGACCCGGTCGCCTGGCTGCGGATCAGCGAGGACTACTTCCACGCCCTCGGCGCGCCGGCCGTGGCCGCCGCCTGCCGCGCCCTGCTGCGCCGGGCGGGGGCGACCGTCGGGCACCGCCGGGGCGGGCGCGACCAGGTGCCGGTGGGCCTGCGCGGCACCGGGATGACGGAGCGGGAGTACGAGGTGCTCGCCCTGCTCGCGCACCGGCTCGGGAACCAGGAGATCGCCCGCCGGCTGTCCATCTCCCCCCGGACGGTGGAGAAGCACCTGGCGAGCCTGCTGCGCCGCACCGGCCGCAACGACCGCGCCGGACTGCAGGCGCTGGCCGACGAGTTCGCCCACGACTGACCGGGGGCCGCCGGGCCGGTCGGGTCGGGCGGCGGGCGCGGGGATGGGGGTCGACCCCCGATGACCGGTGGGGTGCGGGCGACCAGGATCGGGCGAGGTGCGCGGGCCGCCGGCCCGCGGCGGACGATCCGAGGGAGTGCGCATGGCGCGAGCTGCTGTGGTGGACCGGGCACCGGTCCTGGTCCTGGTCGGCGCCGGGCCGCGGGGGACCGGGCTGCTGGAGCGGATCGCGGCCAACGCCGCCGAACTGCTGCCGCCGGCGGGCGCCCTGACGGTCCATGTGGTCGACCCGTACCCCGCCGGCTCGGGCCGGGTGTGGCGGGCCGGGCAGTCACCGCTGCTGTGGATGAACTCGCGGGCCGAGGACATCACCATGTTCACCGACGCCGGCGTGGACTGCGCCGGGCCGGTGCGCCCGGGGCCCACCCTGCACGCCTGGGCCCGCGCGCACGGCGGTGCGGCCGGCGACCCGGCGCTGGTGGCCGAGGCCGCCGCGCTGCGCGCGGACTCCTTCGCCAGCCGCCGGCTCGCCGGGGCCTACCTGCGCTGGTGCTTCCGCCGGGCGGTGGCCGCGATGCCGCCCGCGGTCCGGGTGGTGGTGCACGAGGCGCGGGCCACCGGGCTCGCCGACCGGCCCGGCGGCGGGCAGCTCGTCACCCTCTCCACCGGCCCGGCGCTGCGGGCGGACCGGGTGGTGCTGGCGGTGGGCAACCTGCGCGGCGGGCTCGACGAGCGGCAGCGGGCCTTCGCCGCGCTGGCGGAGCGCACCGGCGGGGCGTACCTGCCGCCCGGGTACACCGCCGACCTCGACCTGACCGTGCTGGCGCCGGGCGAGCCGGTGCTGGTGTCGGGCCTGGGGCAGGCGTTCGCCGACCTGATGGTGCTGGTCACCGAGGGCCGTGGCGGGACGTTCCGCCGCAGTGCCGACGGGGAGCTGCGGTACCGGCCGTCCGGCCGCGAGCCGGTGCTGCGGGTGGGGTCGCGGCGCGGGCTGCCGGCCCACCCGAAGCCCTGCCAGGACCTGCGTGCGGCCCGGCCCGGCCGCCCCCGGTTCGCCACCGCCGCACGGTTCGCCGAGCTGCTCGGCGGCGGCGCGCCGGACACCCCGCGGCGCTGCCTCGACCTGGTGCTCAAGGAGGTCGGCCGGTCGTACTACCGCGAGCTGTTCCGGGCCCGGCCGGGCGCCGCCGCGATGTGCTGGGACCGGTTCTCCGACGAGCTCGCCGACCTCGACTGGCGCGACCCGCGCACCGCGGACCTGATCGCCCGGGCGGTGCCGGACCCCGAGGACCGGATGGACCTGCCGGCCGTGCGCTCCCCCTTGACGGGCCGGCGGTTCGCCGACGCCGCGCAGCTGGGCGGCTGGCTGGACGCCCACCTGGCGCGCGCGGTGCGCCGGGCGACCGCACCGCGGCCAGGCCGCGGCCGTCGCCGCCCTGGTCGGGACCGTCGGGCAGCTGACGGCCGCGCTCGCCGGGGGCGCCGGCGGGCCGGACCCCGGTGCGGCCCGGGCGCTCGGGC
>NZ_JBHYKG010000513.1:0-3507 GCF_042741245.1 Kitasatospora sp. NPDC058965 | reverse complement strand
GTGCGCCATCTGCCGGACGGGGTCGCGCCGGCACCCCCGCCCCCCGCCCGGCCGGGGGCCGGCCTGCCGGGGGCCCGGGCCGGCTACGGGGCCGGGGCGGGGGGGGGTGCCCCCCACCGGGACCGGGCCCGCGCCGTCGTTCGGCAGGCCGTTGAGCTGTGCCTAGAGCACCTGGAGGTTCTTCCGCAGCTCGAACGGGGTGACCTCGGAGCGGTACTCCTCCCACTCCTGCTTCTTGTTGCGCAGGAAGAAGTCGAAGACGTGCTCGCCGAGGGTCTCCGCGACCAGCTCGCTGCGCTGCATCAGGTCGATCGCCTCGCCCAGGTTCTGCGGCATGGGCTGGATGCCCATGGCGCGGCGCTCGGCGTCGGAGAGGGCCCAGACGTCGTCGTCGGCGCCCGGGGGCAGCTCGTAGCCCTCCTCGATGCCCTTGAGGCCGGCCGCCAGGGTGACCGCGTAGGCGAGGTAGGGGTTGCAGCCGGTGTCCAGCGAGCGGACCTCGATGCGGGTGGAGCCCTGCTTGCCGGGCTTGTACATCGGCACCCGGATCAGCGCCGAGCGGTTGTTGTGGCCCCAGCAGATGTAGGACGGGGCCTCGCCGCCGGCGCCGGCGGTGCGCTGCGAGCCGCCCCAGATCCGCTTGTAGGAGTTGACCCACTGGTTGGTCACCGCGGCGGTCTCGGCCGCGTGGCGCAGCAGGCCGGCGATGAAGGAGCGGCCGACCTTGGAGAGCTGGTACTCGGCGCCGGACTCGTGGAAGGCGTTGCGGTCGCCCTCGAAGAGCGAGACGTGGGTGTGCATGCCGGAGCCGGGGTGCTGGGAGAACGGCTTGGGCATGAAGCTCGCGTGCACGCCCTGCTCCAGCGCCACCTCCTTGGTGACCAGCCGGAAGGTCATGATGTTGTCCGCCGTGGAGAGCGCGTCGGCGTACCGCAGGTCGATCTCCTGCTGGCCCGGGGCGCCCTCGTGGTGCGAGAACTCCACCGAGATGCCCATCGACTCCAGGATGGTGATGGCCTGTCGGCGGAAGTCGTGGCCCACCCCGCGCGGGGTGTGGTCGAAGTAGCCGGACTGGTCCGCGGGCTCGGGCACCGTGCCGTCCCCGGGCAGGTTCTTCAGCAGGAAGAACTCGATCTCCGGGTGGGTGTAGAAGGTGAACCCCTGCGCCGAGGCCTTCTCCAGGGTGCGCTTGAGCACGTACCGCGGGTCGGCGAAGGACGGCGAGCCGTCCGGCATCAGGATGTCGCAGAACATCCGCGCGGTGCCCGGGGTCTCGGACCGCCAGGGCAGTATCTGGAAGGTGGTCGGGTCGGGCTTGGCGATCATGTCCGACTCGTAGACCCGGGCGAAGCCCTCGATCGCCGACCCGTCGAAGCCGATGCCCTCCTCGAACGCCTGCTCCAGTTCGGCCGGCGCCACCGCCACCGACTTCAGGAACCCCAGTACATCGGTGAACCACAGCCGGACGAACCGGATGTCACGCTCTTCGAGCGTACGAAGCACGAACTCCTGCTGCTTGCCCATGGGGACAGTCTCACCTCTGCTCTTTACGTTCGTGTTACGCACCACGCCGCACGGGTGGTGCCGCTGTCCGGATACCCGCACGACTGGTGCCCATCATCCACCCCACCCCCCATAGCGTCAGAACGACGATTACACTGGGGGCATGGCGAATCTGCGACTTGCCCTGGCTCAGACCGACCCCCGGGTCGGCGACATCGCGCACAACCGCGAGCAGGTCCTCCGCTGGTCCGAGCGGGCGGTGGCGGCCGGGGCCCGGCTGATCGCCTTCCCCGAGATGTGCCTGACCGGCTACCCGGTGGAGGACCTGGCACTGCGTGCCTCCTTCGTCGAGGCCTCCCGCGCCGCCCTGGTCCAGCTGGCCGAGCAGCTCGGCGCCGAGGGGCTGGGCGAGACCCCGGTGGTCGTCGGCTACCTGGGCCGCTCGCCGCGCACCGGCGCGCCGCAGAACTGCGCCGCGGTGCTGCACCGGGGGCGGGTGGCCACCCGGTTCGCCAAGCACTTCCTCCCCAACTACGGCGTCTTCGACGAGTACCGCTACTTCGAGCCGGGTGACCAGCTGCCGGTGCTGCGGCTGGACGGGATCGACGTGGCACTGGCCATCTGCGAGGACATCTGGCAGGAGGGCGGCCGGGTGGCCGCGGCCGGCCAGGCCGGCGCCGGGCTGCTGCTCTCCGTCAACGGCTCGCCGTACGAGCGGGACAAGGACGAGCAGCGGCTGGCCCTGGTCCGCCGCCGGGCCGCCGAGGCGGGCTGCGCGCTGGCCTACCTGAACATGGTCGGCGCGCAGGACGAACTGGTCTTCGACGGCGAGTCGCTGGTGGTGGACGCGGCCGGCCGGGTGCTGGCCCGCGGCCCGCAGTTCGAGGAGAGCCTGCTGGTCCTCGACCTGGAGCTGCCCGAGGCGCACTCCGAGCTGCCGGACGGCACGGTGCTGGCCGACGGCCTCACCCTGGTCCGGGTCGACCTGGGCGGCGCCCCGGCCGCGGCGCCGGCGCAGCCACTGGTCCCGCCGATGGTGCCCCGACTGGACGACGAGGCCGAGGTGTACGCCGCGCTGGTCGCCGGCACCCGCGCCTACGTGCGCAAGAACGGGTTCCGGTCGGTGCTGATCGGCCTGTCCGGCGGCATCGACTCGGCGCTGGTGGCCGCCGTCGCGGTGGACGCGATCGGTGCCGGGAACGTGTACGGCGTCTCGATGCCCAGCCAGTACTCCTCGCAGCACTCCCGGGACGACGCGGCCGAGCTGGCCCGGCGCACCGGACTGCACCTGCGCACCGTCCCGATCACGCCGATGTTCGACGCCTACATGGGCGCGCTCGGACTGACCGGGCTGGCCGAGGAGAACCTGCAGTCCCGGCTGCGCGGCACCGTGCTGATGGCGATCTCCAACCAGGAGGGCCACATCGTGCTGGCCCCGGGCAACAAGAGCGAGCTGGCGGTGGGTTACTCCACCCTGTACGGCGACTCGGTGGGCGCCTTCGGCCCGATCAAGGACGTCTACAAGTCGATGGTCTTCAGGCTGGCCGGCTGGCGCAACGCGGTGGCCGCCGAGCGCGGCGAGGTGCCGCCGATCCCGGAGAACACCATCCTCAAGCCGCCCAGCGCGGAGCTGCGCCCGGACCAGGTGGACACCGACTCGCTGCCCGACTACGCCCTGCTGGACGCAGTGCTGGACCGGTACGTGGAGGGCGACCAGGGCCGGGACGCGATCGTCGCCGAGGGCTACGACCCGGCCGTGGTGGACCGGGTGGTGCGCCTGGTGGACGTCGCCGAGTACAAGCGGCGCCAGTACCCGCCGGGCCCGAAGGTCTCCCCGAAGAACTTCGGCCGGGACCGGCGGCTGCCGATCACCAACGCCTGGCGGCGCGGCTGAGGGCCGGTCGCCCGGCGGCGCGGCCGCCGTCCGGCGCCGGTCGCCAGGCACCCGACGGCCCATCACCAGATCGGGTGATGGGGCGGCGCCGGGCACTTATACACATCTCC
>NZ_JBHYKG010000512.1:0-3542 GCF_042741245.1 Kitasatospora sp. NPDC058965 | reverse complement strand
GACCACGACCCCGCTCCGGGCGGGGACGACCGCGCGCCCGCCCGCGCCGCCCGGTCGTAGAAGCCGCCGGCGGCGGGCCCGTCACCGTTGGCCGGTGGCGGGCCCGCAGCCGTGTCCCGCACCCCCGACCGTCGATGCCTAAGATCATTGCGGGTCTCACCGGTGCCCCTGGTGGACCGTCAGTTGATGAGGAGTCGAGCATGGACGTGGGATTCATCGGCCTCGGCGCGATGGGACGGGCGATGGCGGCCCAGCTGGTCGCGGCCGGTCACCGGGTGCAGGTGTGGAACCGGTCGCCCGAGCCGGTCGCGGAGTTGGTGGCGCAGGGCGCGGTGGCCGCCGACAGCCTCGCGGAGGTCTTCGCCAACGAGGTCGTGGTCTCGATGCTCGCCAACGACGCGGCCGTCGCCGCGCTGCTGCTGGACGAGGAGCTGCTGGCGGGCGCGAGCGCCGTCGTGCACGTCAACATGGCCACCATCTCCACCGCCCTCGCCGTCCGGGCGGCCGAGCTGTACGAGCGGCACGGGATCGGCTACGTGGCCGCGCCGGTGCTGGGCCGCCCCGAGGTGGCCGCCGCCGGCAACCTGAACATCCTGGCGGCCGGACCCGAGGCACTGCTCGACCGGGTCGCCCCGGTCTTCGCCGCCGTCGGCCGGCACACCTACCGCCTCGGTGCCGAGCCGCAGCAGGCCAACCTGGCGAAGATCAGCGTCAACTTCATGATCTTCTCGGCCGTCGAGTCGTTCGCCGAGGCGGCCGCCCTCGGCGAGTCCGGCGGTCTGGCCCCGGCCGACCTGCTGGAGGTGGTGACCGGCACCGTGTTCCCCGGCCCGATCTACGCCGGCTACGGCGGCTCGATCGCCGCCGACCGCTACGAGCCCGCGGGCTTCCCGGTCGCCCTCGCACTCAAGGACGTGAACCTCGCGCTGGAGGCCGGCGCCGCCAACGCCGTCCCGCTGCCCCTGGCCGGCCTGCTCCGCGACGCGTACCTCGACAACCTCGCGCACGGCGAGGGCGCCCTCGACAGCGCCGCCCTCGGCCGCACCGCCCGCCGCCGCGCCAACCTGGACGGCCGCACGGACTGACGCGGCATCCGCCCGAGCCGCGCGCCGTCCGCCCGAGCCGCGCGGCGGCGGCGCGGCGGTACCGGGGGAACGAGCCGGTCCGCGCCTGCGTCGAGGAGGCGGTCCAGCAGCCACGGACCGCACCCTTGCCGGGCCACCGCCTCGCGGTGGCCCGGAAGGTGCCTGATTACCCGTCAGTCGTGCTCTTGCGCATGACCATCGACGACACCTCGTACCCCCGTCCCCGGTACAGCGCGATGGCGGCCTCGTTGTCCCCGACGACGTTGAGGCCCAGCACCGTCCGGCCCTCGCCGGCCAGGAGCGCCTCGGCGGCCGCGAGGACGGCGGTCCCGTACCCGCGGCGCCGGAACGGCTCGAAGACGTGGATGTCGTACAGCCAACCGGAGTTCGCGCTGCCCGAGATCTGACCGGGATCGGGGCCGACCCACACGTGGCCCACGGGGGCGCCGGAGTCGTTCTCCGCGGTCAGGAGGTGGTGCCCCGCCGTGTCGAGTCCGTCGGGGAGGAACCGGGCGGTGCCGAGCCTGACCCGCTCCCGCGCGAGGTCCGCCGGCATCAGCCTGCTGAGCACGCGCACCGACTCGGCCTCACGGTGCTCGGTCGCGGCGCGGTACTCCGCCGCCGTCATCTTCCGCAGGGTCACCCGTCGCACGGTCATGCCCCCATCGTCGGCCCACGGACCGCACCGGCGCCACGGGTTTCCGGGTGTCCGCGCGAGCCGCGCCCGGGCCGGCACTGACCCCAACGTGCCAGGCACGTTCGTGTCATGCGGAACCCGGTGACACAACCCGGGCCGGACGACAGGCTATGCCCATCGGAACAGGGCCCCGGTGACGGGGAACACCCGCCCGGGACGGCGCACGAAGCACCTGTCGGTAGGCCTGCCGACGGCCCGAGGGATCCGAGGACCAACCCGTTCTGCCTGTTCTACGACGCCCTCGCGCCGAGCCCGGCCGGAGGCGTCGCACAGCTGGCGCAGCTCGCTCCTCCCTTCCACTCACTCCACGACAGGAGACCACCATGTCCGGCACCGCCATGCCCCAGGCCGCGAGACGCGTCGCCACCAGGACGGCCGCCGCGCTGCTGTCCGCCGCCGCGCTGTTCGCCGGATCGAGCTTCCTGGCCGCGCCCGCCGCGCAGGCCGCGGCCGGTGTGTCGTCCGCCTCGTGCAGCAGCCCGACCGCCCTCTACGGCATCTCGTCGGACGGCGCGCTGCACTGGTACGGCTCGACCGGCGCGGCCACCGGCGCCTCGACCTGGGCTTCCGGCAGCGGCAACACGGTCGGGTCCAGCTGGAACGGGCTGACCGTGTTCTCCGGCGGCGACGGGGTGGTCTACGCGGTCCACCCGGACGGGACGCTGTGGTGGTACCACCACGACGGCGTCCTCAACGGCAGCTTCAGCTGGGCCAACGGCGGCGTCCAGGTCGGCACCGGCTGGGGCGGGTTCACCCACGTCTTCTCCGGCGGCAAGGGCGTCATCTACGGCGTCGACACCAGCGGCAACCTGCACTGGTACCGGCACACCGGCTACCTCGACGGCACCTCGTCGTGGGCGTCCGGCGCGGGCAAGACCATCGGCTGGAGCTGGGACTTCTCGAAGGTGTTCGCCGGCGGCAACGGCGTGATCTACGGCATCGACAGCAGCGGCGCCCTGCACTGGTACCGCTACACCGACCCGGCCGGCGGCAACGGCGGGTGGGCCTCCGGCGCCGGCAACACCGTCGGCACCGGCTGGGACGGCTTCAGCCAGGTGTTCTCCGCGGGTGACGGCGTGATCTACGGCGTCGGTGGTGACGGCAACCTGCACTGGTACCGCCACAACGACCCGATGGGCGGCTCCTGGAGCTGGGCGTCCGGCGCGGGCACCACCGTCGGCTGGAGCTGGAACGGCCTGGCCCAGCCCTTCGCCGACGTCCAGGGCTGCAGCGTCATCGCCGACTACGCCCGCAGTCAGCTCGGCCACGGCCCCTGCAGCCCGGGCTACCTGAACAGCTGCAGCGAGGACTGGTGCGCCGACTTCGCGATGTGGGCCTGGCAGCAGGCCGGCATCAGCACCAGCGACCTGGACGCGGGCGCCGGCAGCTTCTACCGGTACGGCCGGTCCAAGGGCACCCTGTCGAACACCCCGCACGTCGGCGACGCCGTGGTCTTCGGCTGGGACGGCAGCTGGAACGCCAAGCACGTCGCGATCGTGACCGCCGTCAACGCCAACGGCACCATCACCAGCGTCGGCGGCAACGAGAGCAACAGCGTCCGGACGGACACCTACGCCTCGGCGGTCGGCGGCTGGCCGTCCGGCGCCCCGAACGGCCCGATCAGCGGCTACGTGAGCCCGCTCGGCGACTGACGCGGGCGGAGCGACGCTGCGACGGCGACGGCAGGGCCCCGGCGGGAACGACCGATGCTGTTGGCGAATTCGGGGCCTGCGCGTGACGTCGGCCTTCAAGACCTGGTT
>NZ_JBHYKG010000511.1:0-3542 GCF_042741245.1 Kitasatospora sp. NPDC058965 | reverse complement strand
CCACCTTCTATCTCCCCCCCCCGTGCGGTGGGTTGTTTAGTTTTTCTAACCGCTTCCGCCCCCCCCCCCCCCCCCCGGCGCCGCGGGCCCCCCCCCCCCGCCCCCCCGGCCCGCTCAATGCCCACCGCCGTGCACGAAGGAGATCATCATGGCTCGCCGCACCGTCCGCCTCGCCGTCACCGTCGCCGCCGCCGCCCTGGCCGTCACCGGCCTGAGCAGCTCCGCGCTCGCCGACACCGCCACGACCACCACCGCCCCCGCCGGCAACCTGGTCGTCAACGAGAGCACCACGTTCCTGCAGAACGCGGCGAACGCGGGCATCGTCGCCCTCGCGCTGCCCACCGCCACCCCGGGCTACAGCGCCACCACCGGCTTCAACGCGACCTTCCCGGTGACCGGCGGTACGGCGGACCTGGCGGCCTTCAACGGCAGCGTGCAGCTCGGCGGCGGCCTGCTGCTGGTGAACATCAACACCGGCGCCACCGTGGTCTTCACGAACCTGACCTTCGACGCGAGCCACTACGCGGTCGAGGGCACCCCGCTGGGCCAGACCACCCCGGTCAAGCTGCTGGACACCGTCCGCGTCACCGTGACCAAGGACGCCACCACCGGCACCCAGACCCTCAACTCGGCCTTCCTCGCGCTGGACACCCAGGGCGCGGCCTACGCCGACACCACCCTGAACACCACCTTCTTCACCGCTCACGCGAACGTCGGCACCGCCGTCCTGACCTACACCCCGGCCGGCTGATCCCCCCGTACGGCGCGGTACCGCGCGATTCCGGCAGTCGGGGCCCGGTTGGGGCCTCGTACATCTGAATCATCGTCAACTGTCATGTATCGCGGGCTGAATGGGCTCACGGGTATCCGTGGGCCCATTCGCATGCCCGCCCGAAGGCCGACCGCACCGCCGGAGGTATCGCTCATGAGAGTCCGTGTCCGTGGCCCCGAGGACCTGGGGTGGTGGACCCGCGCCTGGACGGCCTGCGTGCTGGCGTGGGCGGTGACGGCCGGGTTCGCGGTGCTGCCGCTGAGCGCCGGGACCGTCCCGGTGGCGAACGCCGCCGACCCGCCGGTGGTCAAGAACGGCACGGAGACCGTCACCGGGGTCAACGTCTGGAGCCCGGCGACCAACCAGTACACCCCCACCGGCTCGGTGTCGGTGGCCCCGGCCACCACTCTGGGCAACCAGGTGGTGCACGTCTCCTGGACCGGGTTCCCGTCCAGCGTCCTGGTGAGCAACGGCCAGCAGGCGGGCACGGTGGCCCCCCGGGACGCCGGCGTCTCGTACCCGGTGCGGGTCTACCAGTGCCGCGGCAAGGACCCGAAGATCACCGACTGCTACGGCTCCTCGCTCTACAACTCGCCGGGCGACGGCTTCAACCAGCGCGCCGCGGGCCAGGGCACCAACGTGCCGGACTTCCCGTCCGACATGCAGATCGCCGTGACCGACCAGAACGGCAACGGCGGCGTGGACATCGAGGTGTGGACCTCGCAGCAGAGCCCGACCCTGGGCTGCGACGCGACCCACGACTGCTCGATCGTGGTGGAACCCAACTGGGGCGGCGACGCCCTGGGCCTGACCGGGGTCCGCAAGCGGGACGAGACCCCGCACTGCGAGAGCCACGCCTTCGACCGCGGCGGCTTCCTGGAGTCGACCGACTCCGTCTACAACAAGGACACGCTGCTGGGCAAGCAGACCCACGGTGAGATCTGCTCCTGGGCCAACCGGGTGGTGGTCCCGCTGACCTTCGCCCAGACCGCGAGCAGCTGCGCGGGCGGCGCCTACGACTTCACCATGGCCGGGCTGCCGATGGGCTCCCGGGCGCTGCAGCAGTGGCGGGCCGGCGCCTGCCTGGCGACCGACAACAAGGCGTACGTGGGCTACACCGAACTCGGTGAGCCGCAGGCCCGCTCGGCCTTCCTGCAGAGCCGCGGGGCGGACGTCGCCCTGACCGCGCTGCCGGACCGCGGCGCCGCGCCGCGCCCCTACGTCTACGTGCCGTTGGCCGACAGCGGGATCTCGGTGGTCTACCTGGTGGACGACCCGAGCAACGGCCAGCAGATCCGCACCCTGCGGCTGAACGCCCGGCTGCTGGCCAAGGAGCTCACCCAGTCCTACGCGATCTACGCGCCCGGCACCGAGCCGCAGTCCGTGGCCGGCAACCCGACCTGCCTCTTCACCGACCCGGAGTTCCTCCAGCTCAACCCGCCGAGCCAGATCGCCCCGCTCAAGTGGCCCGACTGCAACCTCGGCGAGCCGGACATGCTGCCGATCATGTACGGCGGCACCACCGACCTGGTGCACCAGCTGACCGGGTGGATCGCGGCCGATCCGCAGGCCGCCGGCTTCCTCCAGGGACGCCCGGACGAGTGGGGCATGCACGTGGACCCGCACTACCTGCAGCCCACCTTCTCCGGCTACCCGGTCGACCAGGTGATCCCGCAGGACAGCACCGGCAACGCGCACCCGGGGACGGACCAGCAGGGCAACCCGGTCACCGTCGACCGGCACGAGAAGAGCTACGAGTGGAACCCGGTGCTGGGCACCATGGACGACGCCGTCCGGGCCTTCCTCTCGGACAAGCCCACCTGCCAGTTCCCGGACGCCGACAACACCGGCAACCACGCCAAGTGCGACGCCCTCCAGGTCGGCCGGCGCCAGGTGCTGGCGATCGTGGACAGCGGCCGGGCCGAGGCGTACAGCCTGCCGGAGGCCCAACTGCTCAACCCGGCCGGCTCGTTCGTGAGCCCCTCGGCGGACGCGTTCCGTCACACGGTCGACGACATGCCGCTGGACCTGCAGACCTACACCCAGCAGCTGCCCTACACCACCCCCGGTTCGGACTTCGCCAAGGACCCGAAGGCCTATCCGCTGAGCACCGTGGAGTACGCGATGGTGCCCACCAGCGGCCTGGGCAACCGGACCACGGCGATCGGCGCGTTCTTCCAGCAGGTGGTCTCGCTCGGCGGCGGCCAGCGCTACGGCCGCGACCCGGGCCAACTCCCGGTCGGCTTCGCCGACCTGTCGGACTACCAGCGCCAGCTCGCCAGTGACGCCCTGACCCACGTGGTGGCCCAGGACGGTCTGCTGCCCGGCAACCAGAAGCCGGCCGCCCAGCCCGCCACCGGCGACGGCGGCGGGTCCACCACCCGGAGCGGCTCCGGCACCGTCGCCGCGCCCGTCGCCGACAGCGGCTCCGGGACCGGTGCGGACGGCACCGGAACCGGCGGCAACCCGGGGACCGACACCGGGACCGGGGGCGCCCCGGCCCCGGGCGCCACCGCGACCCCCGGCACCAGGCCCAGCACCGGCGCGAACCCGAGCGCCGCCCCCGCGGTGGCCCCGATCGCGGCCGGCGCACCCGCGCCGGACCGGGCCGGCGTGGCCCGGGTGCTGCTGCCCGCGGTGCTGATCAGCGGCGGTGTGCTGCTGGTCGGTGGCCCGGCCGCGCTGCTGCTCGGCGGCACGGCCGCCGGCGGCCGGCTGCTGCAGCGGGTCCGCCGCGGCTCCGGCGGCAACTGATCACGGTGGCGGGCGG
>NZ_JBHYKG010000510.1:0-3577 GCF_042741245.1 Kitasatospora sp. NPDC058965 | reverse complement strand
CCGCCGCCTGGCGCACTCCCGGCGGGGCGCGCGGAGGCCCGCCGGGGCGCGCTGCTGGGGTCCCCCCGCTGGGGAGGAAACCCCCGGCTCGGCCCGGGTGTGACGACCCGTAGGGTGGGCGGCATGACTGATCGCCGCCCGCTCGTGCTCGCCTCCGCCTCCCCCGCCCGCCTGGGCCTGCTGCGCCAGGCCGGCCTCGATCCGCAGGTGATCGTCAGCGGGGTGGACGAGGACGCGCTGACCGCCGACAGCCCGGCCGAGCTGGCCCTGGTGCTGGCCCGGGCCAAGGCCGCCGCGGTGGCCGACCGGCTCACCGACGGCGAGCTGGTGATCGGCTGCGACTCGGTGCTGGAGCTGGACGGCCAGGCGCTCGGCAAGCCCGCCGACGCCGCCGAGGCGGTGCGCCGCTGGCACGCGATGCGCGGCCGCTCCGGCGTGCTGCGCACCGGCCACTGCGTGATCGACACCGCCACGGGCCGCCGGGCCAGTGCCACCGCCTCCACCACCGTGCACTTCGCCGAGCCCGACGACGCCGAGGTCGAGGCGTACGTGGCCAGCGGCGAGCCGCTGCACGTGGCCGGCGCCTTCACCCTGGACGGGCGCTCCGCCCCGTTCGTGGCGGGCATCGAGGGCGACCACGGCAACGTGATCGGCCTGTCGCTGCCGCTGCTGCGCACCCTGCTCGGCGAACTCGACCTGCGCATCACGGATCTGTGGAGCTGACCGGCCGCCGCCGCTAGGCTGGCGCCGCCGTCGCAACGGGGAGGGCCAGATGACGGACATGGTGCTCAACATCGTGCTGGGACTGCTGACCAGCGCGATCGGCGCGGGGACCGGCTGGGCGGTGCAGTTCGGGCGCAGGCGGCGCCGGCTGGACCGGCTGCGCACCTTCTTCGGGATGCCCGGCGGCAGCGACTGCCTGCTGGTCATCAACCGGCACGTCAGTTCCACGCACGGACAGAGCGTGCACCGCAACGACGTGGGCGCCCTGATGGAGCTCGCCGTGCTGGTGAACTCCTGCGGCGCCCGCCCGGAGATCATCTCGCACGACCAGAGCCACGAGGGCCTCGGCGAGAAGGCCGAGTTCTGCCTGGGCGGCCCGAACAGCAACGAGCGCACCGCGGCCCACCTGCTCTGGCGGCTGCCCGGCGTCTCGTTCCAGTACACCCCGGGCACCTGGGGCTCGATCACCGTCGGTGACCAGGAGTACCACGGCGAGCCGACCAGCAAGACCTCGCCGGGCTGGAGCTACGCGCTGCTGGCCCGGCTCGACCCGGGCGACGGGCGCCGGCCCACCTTCCTGATCGGTGGTCAGGCGGCGATCGGCAACCTCGCCGCGGTGCGCTACCTGGTGCGCCGTCAGCGCGAGCTGATGCGCCGTCACGGCGCGCGCGGGAACTTCGTGCTGATGCTGCGGGTGATCAATCCCGCCCGGTACGGACCGGACGAGGTCGAGCTGGTGGCCGACGTGACCGCCGCCGCGACCACCCCAGCACCCGCCGCCACCTCCCAGAGTCCGGCCGCGCTCGCCCCCTGATGTGGCGAAGACCACCGCAGCCTCAAGGAAGCTCCAGTAAGACCCCAAGTCATCGGCGTACCGTTGCCACCTGCGGTCCTCCCGCTCCGTGCGCACATGATCACCATGTGCGTGACGCTCCGTGTGGGCAAGCTCACCACCAGGGGCTACTCGCCGGTACCACCCCCTCATCCCTAAACTCCATCGAGGTTCAAGAAGGGAGCCACAGTGCGCAAGGTGCTCATCGCCAACCGCGGAGAAATCGCCGTCCGCGTCGCCAGGGCATGCTCGGACGCCGGTATCGCCAGTGTCGCCGTCTATGCCGAGCCTGACCGGGACGCGCTGCACGTCCGCGCGGCCGACGAGGCCTACGCTCTCGGCGGCGACACGCCCGCGACCAGTTACCTGGACATCGCGAAGGTCCTCAAGGCGGCCGCCGACTCCGGGGCGGACGCCGTCCACCCCGGGTACGGCTTCCTCTCCGAGAACGCCGAGTTCGCCCAGGCGGTGCTCGACGCGGGGCTGATCTGGATCGGCCCGCCGCCGCAGGCCATCCGCGACCTGGGCGACAAGGTCACCGCCCGGCACGTGGCCCAGCGGGCCGGTGCGCCGCTGGTGGCCGGCACCCCGGACCCGGTCTCCGGCCCGGACGAGGTGGTGGCGTTCGCCACCGAGCACGGCCTGCCGGTGGCCATCAAGGCCGCCTTCGGCGGTGGCGGTCGCGGCCTCAAGGTCGCCCGCACCCTGGAGGAGATCCCGGAGCTGTTCGAGTCGGCGGTCCGCGAGGCGGTCGCCGCCTTCGGTCGCGGCGAGTGCTTCGTCGAGCGGTACCTGGACAACCCGCGGCACGTGGAGACCCAGTGCCTGGCCGACCAGCACGGCAACGTGGTGGTCGTCTCCACCCGTGACTGCTCGCTGCAGCGCCGCCACCAGAAGCTGGTCGAGGAGGCGCCCGCGCCGTTCCTGACCGCCGAGCAGAACGCCGAGCTGTACCGGGCGTCCAAGGCGATCCTGCGCGAGGCCGGCTACGTCGGCGCCGGGACCTGCGAGTTCCTGGTCGCCACCGACGGCACGATCTCCTTCCTGGAGGTCAACACCCGCCTGCAGGTCGAGCACCCGGTGACCGAGGAGGTCACCGGCCTGGACCTGGTGCGCGAGATGTTCCGGATCGCCGACGGCGAAGAGCTCGGCTACGACGACCCGGAGGTCCGCGGTCACTCGTTCGAGTTCCGGATCAACGGCGAGGACCCGGGCCGCAACTTCCTGCCCGCGCCCGGCACCGTGACCCTGTTCGCGCCGCCGTCCGGCCCCGGCGTCCGGCTGGACTCCGGCGTGGAGAGCGGCTCGGTCATCGGCCCCGCCTGGGACTCGCTGCTGGCCAAGCTGATCGTCAGCGGCCGCGACCGCAAGCAGGCCCTGGAGCGGGCACGCCGCGCACTGGCCGAGTTCAAGGTCGAGGGTATGGCCACCGCCATCCCGTTCCACCAGGCGGTCGTCACCGACCCGGCCTTCGCGCCGGAGGTGCACGGCTCCGACGCGCCGTTCAGCGTCTACACCCGCTGGATCGAGACCGACTTCAACAACACCATCAAGCCGTTCGCCGGCGCCCCGGGCGACGGCGAGGAGCCGGACGGCCGCGAGACCGTGGTGGTCGAGGTCGGCGGCAAGCGGATCGAGGTCTCGCTGCCCGCCTCGCTGGGCGTCGGCAGCGCGCCGGCGGCGGCCGCCGCCGGGGCCGGCAAGGCCAAGCGCCGGGTGGGCGCCAAGAAGGCCGGTTCGGCCGTCTCCGGCGACACCCTGGCCTCGCCGATGCAGGGCACCATCGTCAAGGTCGCCGTGGAGGAGGGCCAGGTCGTCGCCGAGGGCGACCTGATCGTCGTCCTGGAGGCGATGAAGATGGAGCAGCCGCTCAACGCCCACAAGGCCGGCACCGTCGTCGGCCTGAAGGCGGAGGTCGGGGCGAGCGTCAGCAGCGGCGCCGCGCTCTGCGAGATCAAGGACGCCGAGTGACCGACCCGGACTGACCCCGCGTCAGCTCCTCCGGTGGCCCGCTGGTCGACT
>NZ_JBHYKG010000509.1:0-3596 GCF_042741245.1 Kitasatospora sp. NPDC058965 | reverse complement strand
GCTCGCGGTACTTGGCGACCAGGGCCGCGCTGGAGCTGTCCAGCTGCTCGGTGCCCTCGCCGGTCAGCAGCACCGGCTCGATCTTCTTGGCCAGCACCTTGCCGAGCTCGACGCCCCACTGGTCGAAGGAGTCGATGTTCCAGATCGCGCCCTGCACGAAGACCTTGTGCTCGTAGAGCGCGACCAGCTGGCCCAGCACCGACGGGGTCAGCTCGTTCGCCAGCACCACGGTGGTCGGGTGGTTGCCGCGGAAGGTCTTGTGCGGGACCAGCTCGGCCGGCACGCCCTCGGCGGCGACCTCCTCCGGGGTCTTGCCGAAGGCGAAGGCCTGCGCCTGGGCGAAGAAGTTGGCCATCAGCAGGTCGTGCTGGGCGGCCAGCGCCGGGGAGAGCTCGGGCAGCGGCTGGGCGAAGCCGATCAGGTCGGCCGGGATCACCTTGGTGCCCTGGTGCAGCAGCTGGTAGTAGGCGTGCTGGCCGTTGGTGCCCGGGGTGCCCCAGACCACCGGGCCGGTGGTCCACTCGACCGGGTTGCCGTCCCGCTGCACGGACTTGCCGTTGGACTCCATGTCCAGCTGCTGCAGGTAGGCGGTGAACTTGGACAGGTAGTGCGAGTAGGGCAGCACGGCGTGCGACTGGGCGTCGAAGAACTGGCCGTACCAGAGGCCCAGCAGGCCGAGCAGCAGCGGCACGTTCTGCTCCGCCGGGGCGGTGCGGAAGTGCTCGTCCACCAGGCGGAAGCCGGCCAGCATCTCCTGGAACTGCTCCGGGCCGATCGCGATCATCAGCGACAGGCCGATCGCCGAGTCGTAGGAGTAGCGGCCGCCGACCCAGTCCCAGAACTCGAACATGTTCTCGACGTCGATGCCGAAGTCGGCCACGCCCCGGGCGTTGGTGGACAGCGCCACGAAGTGCTTGGCCACCGCCTCCTGACCGGCACCCAGCTGCGCCAGCAGCCAGGCCCGGGCCGAGGTGGCGTTGGTGACGGTCTCGATGGTGGTGAAGGTCTTGGAGGCGACGATGAAGAGGGTCTCCTCCGCGTCCAGGTCGCGGACCGCCTCGTGCAGGTCGGCACCGTCCACGTTGGAGACGAAGCGGACCGTCAGGTCGCGCAGGCTGTAGGGCCGCAGCACCTCGTAGGCCATCGCCGGGCCGAGGTCGGAGCCGCCGATGCCGATGTTGACGACGTTGCGGATCCGCTTGCCGGTGTGACCGGTCCACGCACCGCTGCGCACCCGGTTCGAGAAGTCGGCCATCTTGTCCAGGACGGCGTGCACCTCGGGCACCACGTTGACGCCGTCCACCTCGACCACCGCACCGCGCGGCGCGCGCAGCGCGGTGTGCAGCACGGCGCGGTCCTCGGTGACGTTGATCTTCTCGCCGCGGAACATGGCCTCGCGCAGGCCGGCCACGTCGGTCGCCTCGGCCAGCTCGCGCAGCAGGGCCAGGGTCCGGTCGGTCACCAGGTGCTTGGAGTAGTCCAGGTACAGGTCGCCGACCTGCAGGGTGTAGCGGCTGCCGCGCTGCGGGTCCTGGGCGAACAGCTCGCGCAGGTGCAGCTCGCCGAGCTCCGCCCGGTGCTTCCCGAGCGCGGCCCACTGCGGGGTGCGGTCCAGGGGGGTACGTCCGGTCGCGGGGGTCTGCGGCATCGGTATCTCCTCATTCGGTCTGAGTGCGGTGCGAGGACCCGGAGGGCGGGGTCCTCTAGCGCCGACGCTGTTGGCGGCTTGACCGCGACCAGCCTACGGAACCGGCAGGGCCCCTGACGCCATCGTCACCTGACGCAGTGCCTCATTTCCGCTCCGACCGCAGGTCGAGGCCGCGCAGCACCTGGTCCACCAGCTCCGGGTCGGCGCCCGGCTCGCTGCGCGCGCTGACCATCTCGCGCCGCGAGGCGGCCAGCAACTCCTCCTCCACCGACCGGAATCTGCGCAGCCGACCGGCCCGCCGCCGGGCCTCGGCGGCCTCCTCCTCCTCGAACTGCTCCGGACAGAGCCGCGCCAACCGGTCGTGCTGGCGTTCCCGGAGTTTCTCCACGAGTTCGATCGGCAGCTCGTCCTGCTCCTCCAGTTCGCCCAGCCGGACCAGCGCGGCCCTGCCCGCGCGCCACCAGAGCATCCGCTCCTGCTGCTCGCGCCGGTCCAGGTGCGGGTCGATGCCCAGCCGCTTGACCAGCCAGGGCAGCGACAGCCCCTGCACCAGCAGGGTGAACAGCACCACACTGAACGCCACGAAGACCAGCCGACCGCGCCCGGGGAACGGCTCGCCCAGGTGCGTGGTCAGCGGCACCGCCAGGGCCAGCGCGACGGTGGCCACCCCGCGCATCCCGGACCACCAGAGCACCACGGTCTCCCGCCAGCTGATCGGGATGTCGTCCTCGCCCCGGCTGAGCCGCTTGGACAGCCGGGCGGCCGGCAGCAGCCAGCACAGCCGCACCAGCACCACCACCGCGATCACCACGGCCGCGTCCCCCAGCATCGAGGTCCAACCGGCGCCCGCGTCCTTGAGCACGGTGGCCAGCTCCAGGCCGATCAGCCCGAAGGCGACCCCGGTGATCAGCGACTCCACGATGTCCCAGAACGCGGTGCCGACCAGCCGGTAGGAGACGTCGTCGGCATCGGCGGCCCGGTCGGCCAGGTAGAGGCCGACCACCACCACCGCCAGCACCCCGGACCCCTCCGCCTCCTCGGCCAGCGTGTAGGCGGCGAACGGCACCAGCAGGTTGAGCGCCACCTGCTGGGTGGGATCGTCCAGCACCCCGGCGACCTTGGTGGTCAGCCAACCCAGCGCGACCCCGATCACCACCGCGAGCACCGCGGAGAGCACGAACCGCAGCAGCGCGTGCGGCACCGAGAAGTCGCCGTCCACCACCGCCTCGACGGCCAGCGAGTAGATCACGATCGCGGTCACGTCGTTGAACAGGCCCTCGCTCTCCAGCACCGCGACCAGTCGGCGGGGCAGGCCCACGCTGCCGGCCACCGCGACCGCGGCCACCGGGTCCGGCGGCGACACCAGCGCGCCCAGCGCCATCGCGGCGGCCACCGGGACCGCCGGGGCGAGGGCGTGGAAGGTGACCGCCACCGCGCCGGTGGTCACGATCACCAGCGCCACCGCGAGCAGCAGGATCGAGCGCAGGTTGGCCCGGAAGTAGGCCAGCGAGGCCCGCCGGGCGACCGCGAAGATCAGCGGCGGCAGCACCAGCGGGAGGATCAGCTCCGGCTCGATCGTGACGTCCGGGATCTGCGGCACGACCGCCATCACCAGGCCCAGCACCGTCATCAGCACCGGCTGCGGGATCCCGGTCCGCCGGGCCAGCGGCATGGTGATCACCGACGCGAGCAGCACCAGGAAGAGCAGTGACAGCTGACCCACGAACCAATCCTCTCCAATCGGACAGGGCGAGTGTAGATATGACAAACCCTGCCAGACTACTGGCACGCCGTCACCGCCGGTCCCGGCCCCGATTGGTCAGCCGGGCCCGCGACCGGGTAATGTCCTGTCCGTCAGCAGGCGCCGCTAGCTCAGTTGGTTAGAGCAGCTGACTCTTAATCAGCGGGTCCGGGGTTCGAGTCCCTGGCGGCGCACCGACAGCCGAAG
>NZ_JBHYKG010000508.1:0-3604 GCF_042741245.1 Kitasatospora sp. NPDC058965 | reverse complement strand
ACCCTGAGCGGCCGTCAACTCCGGATCCGGAGGCGGGGCACAGCGAGGGTTCTGCTCATTTCTGCTTGAAATGAGCGAGTTATTGACACGATCGAGTATCTGCGGTGCAATCCGTGTGCTCAATCCGCGACCTGCGTCGCTGCCTTGAGCGCGGCCGGTCCGGGAGCTCGGGGCCCGGTCCGGCACCGCACGCTCCCCGCACCGTGCACGTCCCCGCACCGCACCCCACACACCGGCCGGGTTCCCCGGGGGCCCGGCCCGTCATGCCCCGTGAGAGGACCGACCCCCATGCCGCACCCGCCAGGGAGCCTGCGCAGCAGGCTGTTCGCTGCCGTCACCCGCCCGGTCAGGGCCACCCACCGCCTGCTGCGCTTCGGCGCCGCCGCCGCGCTGGCGGCCTCGGCGCTGGTCGGCGCCGCGCCGAGCGGTGTCGCCGCGTCGAGCACGGCCGGGAACATCACCGGCTTCAGCCAGTCCGCCGCGACCTCGACCATCGCCACCTCCTCGGGAGCGGCGGTCCGGGTGGCGTTCGTCCGGGCGGACATCTTCCGGATCTGGCTCGCGCCCACCGGCACGTTCACCGACCCCGCCGGCTCCGAGATCACGCTGAACACCTCGTTCGCCACCCCGACCGTCACCACCTCCGACGCCGGGACGTACTACCAGATCAGCACCGCCGCGGTGACGTTGCGCGCGTACAAGTCCCCGCTGACCTTCGCCGCGTACCGGCCGGACGGCTCGCTGCTCTGGCAGGAGTCCGCGCCGATCTCCTGGACCGGCTCGCAGACCACCCAGTACCTGAACCAGGGCGCCACCGAGCAGTACTACGGCACCGGGCTGCACCTCGGCGCGTGGGCGCTGCGCGGCACCACCGTGCCGATCTCGATCGACAACAAGTGGCAGCAGAACAGCAACGCCAGCCCGGCGCCGTTCTACATGTCGTCCAACGGCTACGGCGTGCTGCGCAACACCTGGGCCCCCGGCTCCTACGCCTTCACCAGTCCGGTCGCCACCACCGAGAACGAGAACCGGTTCGACGCCTACTACTTCGTCGGCGACTCGCTCAAGGGCGTGCTCGGCGCCTACACCGACGTGACCGGCAAGCCCTTCCTCGCGCCCGAGTGGGGGCTGGAACTGGGCAACTCGGACTGCTGGAACGCCTCCAGCTCCACCTACACCGGTGACCACACGCGCCTGCGCCACCAGACCACGCCCGACGCGGTCGGCTACGCGCAGGACGCCCGCAACGCCGACATGCCGTCCGGCTGGATCCTGCCCAACGACGGCTACGGCTGCGGCTACACCGACCTGCAGCAGAGCGTCTCCAGCCTGTCCGCCCTCGGCTTCCACACCGGACTGTGGACCTCGACCGGGCTGAGCAACATCAACACCGAGGTGGGCGTCGACGGCTCCCGCGGGGTCAAGACCGACGTCGCCTGGATCGGCGGCGGGTACCAGAGCGCGTTCGACGGCGTGAACCAGGCCGTGGCCGGGATCGAGAACAACTCCGACGCCCGCCGCTTCGTCTGGACCGTCGACGGCTGGGCCGGCACCCAGCGCAACGCGATCGTGTGGACCGGTGACACCAACGGCGACTGGCCGACCATGGGGTGGACCGTGCCGTCGGTGGTCGGCGCCGGCCTGTCCGGACTCAACTACGCCTCCGGCGACGTGGACGGCATCTTCGGCGGCAGCCCGGAGACCTTCACCCGGGACCTGGAGTGGAAGGCCTGGACCCCGGCCTTCATGACGATGTCCGGCTGGGGCACCACCAACCCGGCCACGGGCTACTCCGACAAGGAGCCGTGGCGGTTCTCCGACCCGTACCTGTCGGCCAACCGCAAGGCCCTGCAGACCAAGATGCGGCTGATGCCGTACCTCTACACGATGAGCCAGGTCGCCAGCACCACCGGCGTCCCCTCCACCCGCGCGCTCGTGCTGGAGTACCCGAACGACCCGGTGGCCCAGGGCAACGCCACCTCCGGCGAGTTCATGGCCGGTGACTCGTTCCTGGTCGCGCCGGTCACCACCAGCGGCACCACCCGCGACGGCATCTACCTGCCGGCCGGCACCTGGACCGACTACTGGACCGGGCAGGTCTACCAGGGCCCGACCACGCTCAACGGCTACGCCGCGCCGCTCGACGCGACGCCGGTGTTCGTCAAGGGCGGCGGCATCGTGCCGATGTGGCCGCAGATGAACTACACCGGCGAGAAGCCGGTGTCGACGCTGACCTACGACCTGTACCCGGCGGGCACCTCCTCGTTCACCCTGTACGAGGACGACGGCCTCACCCGCGCCTACCAGAGCGGTGCGTCCGCCACGCAGCAGGTCGGGGTGACCGCGCCCGCGTCGGGCACCGGCACCGTCACGGTGAACGTCGGTGCCAGCAACGGGTCCTACACCGGCAAGCCGGCCGCCCGCGGCTACGAGTTCTCGGTCCACCTCGGCGGTGCGCCGAGCAGCGTCAGCCTCGGCTCGACCGCGTTGGCGCAGCTCGGCTCCAAGTCCGCGTACGACGCGGCGGCCACCGGTTGGTTCTTCGACCCGGCCGACCGCGGCGGCGTGCTGTGGGTCAAGGCGGGCAGCCAGTCCGGCGCCTTCGCGATCACCCTGGCCGGCGCGACCCTGCCCGTCCCGGGCACCGGCACCCAGGGCTCGCCCGACCTGGACAAGACGGCGTGGAAGCTGGTGTCGGCGGACAGCCAGGAGACCTCGGCCGAGAACGGCGCCGCCACCAACGCCTTCGACGGCAACACCGGCACGATCTGGCACACCGCCTACTCCACCGGCACCGCGGCGCCGCTGCCGCACGAGATCCAGATCGACCTGGGCGCCCGGTACGCCGTCGACAGCCTGCGCTACCTGCCCCGGCAGGACGGTGGCGTGAACGGCCGGATCGGCCAGTACGAGGTCTACGTCTCGGACTCCACGACGAGTTGGGGCACACCGGTGGCCAGCGGGACGTTCGCCGACACCGCGAGCGAGAAGACGGTCCGGTTCGCCGCGACGCCGGGCCGCTACCTCCGGCTTCGCGCGCTGAGCGAGGCCGGCAACCGCGGGCCCTGGACCAGCGCGGCGGAGATCAGCGCGACCGGCACCCCGGCCGCCGCCGGGGGCGGGAGCAGTCCCGTGACGAACGGCGGCTTCGAGACCGGAAGCCTGGCGGGGTGGACCACCGGCGGCACCACGTCCGTCGTCTCCTCCGGCGCACACTCCGGCGGCTACGCCGCGCAGTTGGGCGGCACGGGGCCGACCAACGGCGACAGCTCGGTGACCCAGTCGTTCACGGCCGGCAGCGGCGGCGGCACGCTGTCGTTCTGGTACGACACCATCTGCCCCGACACCGTGGCCTACGACTGGGCGACCGCCACCCTGAAGGACACCACGGCCAACACCACCACGACCGTCCTGGCCAAGACCTGCAGTCCGAACTCCGGCTGGAAGCAGGTGAGTTCCGCACTCACCGCCGGGCACGGCTACACGCTCACGCTCACCTCGCACGATGACGACTACGCGGGGGACCCGACGTACACGCGGTACGACGACGTCACCGTGAGCTGATCCCGCAGCACCCGGGGCGCGCCCCGGAGCGCCGACAGCC
>NZ_JBHYKG010000507.1:0-3668 GCF_042741245.1 Kitasatospora sp. NPDC058965 | reverse complement strand
GGACCTGGCGGCACCTGCTGGTGACGGTCCGCTCGCCGCGGCGGATCTTCGCGGCGAAGGCGCTGGCGAGCGGCACCGTGCTGGGACTGCTGGTGGCCGGGCTGGTGGCGTCGAGCGCGGTGGGCGGCCTGGCGGCGGTCGGGAACCGGCCGCTGGTCGGCGTCGACGGGCACCTGCTGGCGCCGTCCGCCGCGGCGCAGGCCGTGCTGCTCGCCTGGGCGTGCGCGCTGGCGCCCACGCTGGCGCTGGCGGCGCTCGGGCTGCTCGGCTCGGTGCTGCTCGGGCGCTCGCCGATGGGGCTGCTGGTGCCCGCGCTGGCGTCCGTCGCGATGCAGGTGGCCCAGATGCTGCCGCTGCCGGTGGCGTTGCGCCTCGCGCTGCCCGGCTACGCGTTCGTCGCCTGGAACGGGCTGTTCGCCGACCCGGCCCGACCCGACCAGCTGCTGATCGCCGTGGCGGCCGGGCTGGCCTGGGCGGTGGTGGCGACCGCCGCCGCCTACCTGCTGTTCGTGCGGCGGGACTTCACCAACGGCAGCGAGGACGGGGTGGAGCGCCGCGCGTTCCGCTACGGGGTGCTGCCGCTGGCGGCGCTGCTGGCGCTGACCGTCGGCGCGGTGGCCGCGGCCGAGCCCGCCACCGGCGCGGGGATCACCCAGGGCAAGGTGCAGCACGAGGTGGCCACCGTCTTCGGCCACCTCTACCGGCTGCAGACCGAGCAGTTGCACCGACCCGCCGTCACCGAGGACCAGTTGCAGGTCTCGGCGGCCTGCGACCGCGGCGACGGCCACGTCGACCCGCAGGGGGCGGGCAACGACTGGCGCTGCGTCGTGACGTGGCACCTGCCGGGCGTCGCCGCGCCCGGAACGGCCGTCTACCAGCTCGACATCGCCCCGGACGGACGGCTGATGGCCGACGGCGACGGGCCGAAGGAAGTGAACGGCTACTTCCTGGTGCAGACCCCGAACGGGGACGCGCCGAACCCGCTCTGGCAGTTCGACGGCGAGGTCGGGCTGCTCTCGGGCGCGACGAGCTGACGGGCACCACCCACGGCCGGCACACCGCACCACCCCGACGGATTCCGCCCACTCAACGAAGGGATGACGCCATGCAGGTGACGCGTCGTCGTGTTCAGAAGGCCCGCCCCGCCCTCCTCGGCCGCCGCACCGGCCGCCGGGCCACCCTCGCCACGGCGTGCATCACGGCAGTGGCCGTGGCCACCGGTACGGCGTTCGCGGCCACCACCCAGTTCGGCACCCAGCAGTTCGGCCAGGTCACCGCCGACGGCCAGGTCATCTCCGGCGACCAGTACCTGGCCCCGTACGGCAGCCGACTGGTCGTCAACGACGGCAAGATCATGGCCTCCCGGGTCAGCCCGGACGGCAGCCACCTGGCCGCCTCGGTCGCCGACGGCGACGCGTCGCTGGTGGTGGTGGACCTGAAGTCCGGGAAGGTGCAGCAGCGCGTCGGCACCGCGAAGGTCGACGACCTGCACCTGGCCGCCGGCTCGGTCGGCCAGGAGGCCCCGGTCTACTCGCCGGACGGCTCGCAGCTGTGGCTGGGCCAGACCGACGGCTACACCCGGTTCACCGTGAACGCCGACGGCTCGCTGGCCGACCCGCTGACGGTGTCGATCCCGGCCGACGGCGCCAAGCACGCGCTCGCGTCGGGCGCGGTGTTCTCCGCCGACGGCTCGACGGTGTACGCGGCGGTCAACGGGCAGAACCGGGTGGTCGCGATCGACGCGCGGACCGGTGCCGTCGGCCGGAGCTGGACGGTGGGCAACGCGCCGCGCGGCATCGTGCGGGTCGGCGACAAGCTGTACGTCGGCAACGAGGGCGGCCGCCCGGCCACCGAGGACGACGACACGCTCAACTCCTACGGCACCCAGGTGCCGGCCGACCCGGACACCGGCGCCACCACCAGCGGCACCGTGAGCGTGATCGACCTCGCGCACACCGCCGCCCCGGTCCGCTCGATCGACGTGGGTCTGCACCCGACCACGCTGTACGTCAAGAACGGCGTGCTGTTCGTCACCGACACCGGGACGGACGAGGTGTCGGTGATCGACACCAAGCGGGACCGGGTCGTGCAGACCGTCTCCACCAAGCCGTGGCCGGAGGCCACCGTGGGGTACGAGCCCACCGCCGTGACGCTCACCGACGACGGGCACCTGCTGGTCACCCTCGGCCGCGCCAACGCGGTGGCGGTCTACCGCTTCACCACCGCCCAGGAGCCGGTCAGCTACGTCGGCCTGCTGCCGACCGACTACTTCCCGGCGGAGATCACCACCGTCGGCTCGACGGTGGTCGTCTCCAACACCCGCGGCATCGACGCCCAGCGGCCGAACGCCACCGGCGCGCACAACACCCACGACACCACGTCGAGCGTCACCCGGTTCACCCTGCCGGGCGACCGGGAGATCCGTGACCAGACCGCCAAGGTCTTCCGGCAGAACGGCTGGACCAACGGCTCGGTCCGCACCGCCGCGGGGCACCGGGCGAAGCCGGTGCCGGTGCCGGCCCGGATCGGCGACCCGTCGACGATCAAGCACGTCTTCCTGATCGTCAAGGAGAACCGGACCTACGACCAGCTGTTCGGCGACGTCGCGAAGGGCAACGGCGACCCGGCGCTGACCCAGTTCGGCGCGAACGTGACGCCGAACCAGCACGCGCTGGCCGACCAGTTCGGCCTCTACGACAACACCTACGACATCGGCACCAACTCCGCCGAGGGCCACAACTGGCTGATGCAGGCCGACGACCCGGAGTACACCGAGTCCTCGGCGGGCGAGTACCAGCGCAGCTACGACACCGAGGACGACGCACTGGGGCACCAGCGCTCGGGCTTCCTGTGGACCGGCGCCGAGGCGGCCGGCCAGGACGTGCGCGACTTCGGCGAGTTCCAGCAGTTCCTCACCAAGCCCGACGGGGCGACCTGGCAGAACCTGTACTGCGACGCGAAGACGATGGACGCGACCGGGCAGGACACCGCCTACCCGCTCGACTCCTCGTCGCCGATCCCGTCGCTCAACGACGTGTCGGTGTCCGGCTTCCCCAAGTTCGACCTCGACGTGCCGGACCAGTACCGCTACCAGGTGTGGAAGCAGGACTTCGAGCAGAACGGCCCGGCGAACCTCAACATGCTGTGGCTGTCCAGCGACCACACCGGCGGCCCGGCGAGCCCGGCCGCGCAGGTCGCCGACAACGACCTGGCGACCGGCAAGATCGTCGACGAGATCTCGCACAGCGAGTACTGGAAGGACTCGGCGATCTTCGTCGTCGAGGACGACTCCCAGGCCGGCCTCGACCACGTGGACGGCCACCGGGCCCCGATCCAGGTGATCAGTCCCTGGGCCCAGCACGGGACCGTCGACGACCACTACTACACGCAGATCACCATGGTCCGCACCATCGAGCAGATCCTCGGGATCCAGCCGATGAACCAGAAGGACAGCGCGGCCAGCCCGATGGCCGGGGCCTTCACCGACAAGCCGGACTTCACGCCGTTCACCGCGGTGCCCAACCGGACCTCGCTGACCGACGGCCTCAAGACGCTGCCGTCGTGCGGCGCGGACGTGCCCGGCGCGGCGGCGCCGGCCGCCCGGAGCGCGGCTGCCCCCGCGGCCCAGGCCCCGTCGGCCCCCGGGCCGACGACGGTCGCGCCCCCGG
>NZ_JBHYKG010000506.1:0-3723 GCF_042741245.1 Kitasatospora sp. NPDC058965 | reverse complement strand
CCGCGGGCCCGGCCGCCACCGGTGCGGGCGCCGCGGCGGGGGCCGCCGGCACCGCCTCCGCGGCCTCCGCGGCCCGCGCCGCGTGCACCGCCGCGCTCCGCTCGGCCCGCCGCTGGTCGTCCAGGTCCGCGGTGCTGATCCCGTCCTGGTGCAGGGCCTCGCGCGGCAGCACCACCATCGCGCTGATCCCGCCGCCCTGCCCGTTCTCCCGCAGCTGCACCCGGATCCCGTGCCGGGCCGCCAGCCGGGCCACCACGAACAGGCCCATGCTGCGCCCGCTCAGCGCGCCGGCCAGCAGCGCGTCGCGGCGCTGCGCGGGGTCGCTCGACACCGGCTCGGCCAACTGCTCGTTCAGCGCGCGCAGCCGCTCGGCGGGCAGGCCGATGCCCCGGTCGTTGACCGAGACCATCAGCTCGCCGTTGTCCAGGAGCCAGCCGCCAACCTCCACCTGCTCCTGCGGCGGCGAGAACGCGGTGGCGTTCTCCAGCAGTTCCGCGAGCAGGTGGCTGGTGTCGTCGGCGACCGCACCGGTCAGCCGGACCGCGGCCAGGAAACCGAGCTTGACCCGTTCGTACCGCTCGATCTCGGAGACCGCGGCCCGCACCACGTCCAGCAGGGTGACCGTCTTGCGGCCGCGCTGGCTGTTCTCCAGTCCGGCCAGCAGCAGCATGTTCTCGCTGTTGCGGCGCATCCGGGTGGCCAGGTGGTCGAGCCGGAACAGGCTCTCCAACTGCGCGGAGTCGGCCTCCCGGCCCTCCAGCGCCTCGATCAGCACCAGTTGCCGCTCGACCAGGGTCAGCGTGCGCATCGCCAGGTTGACGAAGGTGGCGTCCACGCTGCCCTGCAGTTCGTCGCGCTCCTTGGTCAGCGCGTCCCGTTCGGCGAGCAGCAGCTCGCACTCGCGCAGGAGTTGCTCCTGCCGCTCGTCGCTCTCCTGCCGCAGCGCGGCCGCCTCTTCGACCCGGCGCGCGAGCTCCTGCTGGGCCCGCTGCAACTCCTGGTGCTCCAGCAGCAGTTGCTGGCGCTCGCCGTTCAGCGCCTGGGCCAGGGTGGCGTTGGTGTCCCGCTCGGCGCTCAGCCGGTTCCGCTCCTCGAGCAACCCGCCGCGCTCGTCCAGCAGTTGGGCCAGGCTGCGGGCGGCCTGGTCGCGCGAGCGCTCCAGCGGTCGCGCGGTGATCCGGCGCACCGCCACGGCCGTGCCACCGACCAGCACCACGGCCGCCGCGCCGCCGACCGCCCAGAGCTCGGAGCCGCCGTGTGCGGTGGCCGCACACCCCGTGAGGCCGGCGAGGGCCGGCAGCGCGACCAGGGCTCTGGTCAGCCGCCGGGCGGGTCGGCCCGGTCGCGAGGGGCCGCGCGGCGGCGTCGGAGTCGGGTGCTCGGGCGACGGGTTCGGCAAGGGCTTCTCATTCTCGTCAACGCTTCAAGTCATCAAGGCCGTGCCAGCCTTGATCGCACTCTCAAAAGACGGCCGCACCCCGTTCCGCCGCTGACACCCGCACGAGTGAAGCGCAGAACACACCGGAGAACAAGATCAACTCGAATGTCGGACTTGTTCGATCATCCGAACGCCACTCCGGCAGCGGCAGGTTTCCGCAGGTCACCACTGCACCGTCGGCGCCACGGTCGAACCCCGCGAAGGGGCCGGTGTGACGGAGATCTCACCCATTGCGGTGAGTCGTTCCACCGTGGGCTGACGGCCCGCCAAGGAGGCCCCGGACGGGGCCTCCCCGACTCCCTTAAGAGAGCCGTAAAGGCTCGTCAGATCGGCTCGGAACTATCGGGTGCGTACTGTTCCTGAAGGCTTTACGCCCGGGTCACCGGCATTCACCGTTGCCTTCCGAAGAGACCGAGGTGCTGACCCGATCCTCGGTCAGGTAGCCGTGGTCCGCGCTCAGCAGGTGGTCGTAGCAGCCGCCGTCCACCGTGCCCCGGTAGTGCTCGGTCGCACTGCCGTCGGCCTGCACCGTCGTCGTGCCCTGGCGCTCCAGCACGCCCTGGGCGGTCAGCCGGTCGCTGGTGCTCGCCTGCGGCAGCCAGCGGCCCTCGCCGTGCCGGGCCTGGTCCAGCAGTTCGCGGGCCACCGTGACCTGACCGCGGACCAGGAAGCCGTCGGCGCTGGGCACGTAGCTGCTGGTCACGTCCAGCGGGTAGGACCAACTGGCGCGCTGCTCGGTGCGCGGACCGCGGCCGTCCCGGTCGGTGCTGGTGACGGTCCAGCCGCTGTCGCGCTGACTGGTCACCTGGGCCTGGCCCTGCTGGCTGAGCGTGTCGGTGTTGCGGTACTCGCCGTGGTGGTCGATCCGGGTGCTGATCCGCCCGCGCGAGGTGTCCACGTACCCCGCCACCGTCCAGTCCCGGGTGGCACTGACGGTGATCAGCTCGCTGCCGTCGGCCTGCGCGGTCTCGGTGGTGGCGGGCTTCGGGTCGGCGGTCACGGTGTCGGTGGTGACGGCGCCGCCGGTCCGGGCGAGCAGCGGGTCGGTGTCCAGGAAGAGCGAACCGTCCACCGTCCAACCGTCGCTGATCCCGGCCGGCGGGACGATCGACACGGTGTGCGCGGCGCCGTCGGTCAGGGTGCCGGCGAACGGGGTCAGGTCCACCTCGTACGGCTGGGTGCGGAACGCGTCGATGCCGGGGATCGGCCGCCACATCAAGGGGCTGATCCCGCCGGTGTAGATCGCCGGGAACGGCTGCACCGTCCCCGCGAGCCGGCCGTCCACCAGCACCTGCACCTCGCGGTAGGTGCCGCCGCCGCACATGCCCCAGTCGGGGTGGGCCGCGGCGACGTCGTCGGGCACGTTGGAGTACCAGAACTCCTCGCAGCCGCCGCCGCGGGCGTAGACCTGCAGCTTGGCGGCGGTGAGGTTGCGCGGGAAGTGCAGCGCGGCGGTCGCGGTCTGCCCCTTGGACAGCGTCCACCAACCCGGCGCGGTGCTGGACTGCGAGACCGGGAGCACCTGGTCGGCGGTGGCCGCGGCCGGGTGGGCCCGGTCCGCCTGGTAGTAGGTGACCGTCATGGTCATGTGGTAGACGCCGGTGTACGTCCCGTTGACGATGTTGCCCAGGTCCACCACCAGCGGCTGCGCGGTGCGCAGCAGCGGGACGAACGGGGTCAGGTCCTGGTCCACGTGCCAGCTGATCCCGGACGGGTCGGGCTCCGGCGTGCTGGTGCGGAACACCTCGGCGCCGCCGATCCAGACCCCGGCGAGCCGGTCGTACTGGCGGCCCGCGACGCTGCCGGACCAGTCCAGGACCACCTTGTTCCACGGCCCCGCGCAGTCCGCGGGCGGGGTGAGGGTGGCGGTGAACGG
Organism: Kitasatospora sp. NPDC058965; assembly: GCF_042741245.1. Taxonomy (NCBI): domain Bacteria; kingdom Bacillati; phylum Actinomycetota; class Actinomycetes; order Kitasatosporales; family Streptomycetaceae; genus Kitasatospora; species Kitasatospora sp. NPDC058965. Next base: position 409 of record NZ_JBHYKG010000506.1, on the reverse strand, counting down.
CTGCCCGTAGCTGTTGGCGAAGTCGTGCTGCATCGCCGTGACCGTGCAGTGCCTGGTGTCCGGGCGGGACACCGGCGGCAGGGCCGTCGCCGGGTTGGCGTAGTCGGTCTCCACGTGGGCGGGAGCGGCGGCGGCGGTCGCGGCAACGGGGGTGGCGAAGGCGGCGGCCGCGGCGAGCGCGAAGGCGGCCAGGGTGCGGGCCGCCGTGGCGAGGGTGCGAGAGGAGGGTGTCAGCACGGTTGGCATGTACTCACAAGGTCGTGAGCAGTGTCAAGAGGTCGGCACGGGGCGCTTGTTGACGCAGGGACCGGTGGGCCGGAACGGACGACGGCGCCGACGGTGCGGGGGGGGCCGGCGGGGCCGGGGGTGGGGGGGGGGAGTGGCGCGCGTGCAGCTGGGGCGCCCGTGC
>NZ_JBHYKG010000505.1:0-3774 GCF_042741245.1 Kitasatospora sp. NPDC058965 | reverse complement strand
GGCCCGCAAGCGGGCTTACCCCCGGCCTGACGGCCGGGCGGCGCTGACGCGCCGTCAGGCGCGGGGTGAGGGCTGACGCCCTCACGGTGTGTCAGGTGCACCGGCCTGACGGCCGGTGGGGTGGGTGGGTGGTGGGGGGAATACGCCTCCGGCGTATTCGAGGGCACGTGAACGTTGTGCCGTGGTTTCTTGGTTCGCCCCTCCCCCGGTCCGGGCCGACGGCCCGGACGAGAACCCCGTGAACAATGCGCCGCACATTCTCAGAAACCCCCCACTCCCCCTTCCCCTGACGGGGAAGTGACGGCCAGTTACCGTCAATCCCGAGCCCTATTCAAGAGGCCCCGGCGGGAACCCTTCCCAGCCCCCGTCACCACCCGGACACAACACGGGCCCTGACGGCCCCTCCACAGTGCCTACCGGCCCCGGGACGACAGGCACACCCCCTACGGGCACCACCAAGGCCCTGACGGGCCCCCACGAGCACCACAGCGGCCCACAGCAGCCCACAGCAGACCGACGGGCCCAGGCCCCCGGGACAGGCCCAGGACAGACCGAACGGACACACCACCGGGCCGACAGCCCGGACAAACCCCCACACCCCACCAGCAACGAGCAACACCCCCAGAACCCCACCACACCACCCAGCAACGGACAGGGACGACCAGGACGGCCAAGCGGGGCGACAGCCCCGCCCCCGACACCCCCGACACCGGAGCGCAGCACCAGGCACCGGCCAAGGGCCGCCACGCCGGGGCCACAGCCCCGACCACCACACACCCGGCGTCCGGAGCACAGCAGGACAGCCAGACGCCGGAGCACAGCAGGACGGCCGGGGCGCCACCCCGGACACCCAAAAGCCGGCCACCCGCCCCACCACAACGCCCACAACACAGGGGCCAGCACCACAACACCCAAGGAAAATAGGCAAGTTCACGCATCGAAGCACCAATAGCCCACCCAAACAGGGGAGTTCACCACCAACATGACCAGGCAAGCCCGCCACATCAGCCACCGGCCCCCACCCCGCCGCCACCCCTCAGGGGGCGGCAACCAAAACCCAAGAGCACGCCGCAGGCGCAAACCCCAACCGACCAACTGCCAACTACCAACTACCCAAAAGCAAAAGGAAAGGGGTTGTCGGAATTTCCAGCCCTTCGAATATGGCCTCTGAGCTGCACGATCACCCAAGGAGAGTGAATGCCCATGTGCTCATGTAGCACCCGACAAGCCACCCCAAGAGGATGTCAACGAGGCGCCCCAGAAGACCGCTCACAAGACACTGGGCCGGGCGGGGCGGGGAGACACGCCCAGATCAGGAGGCGTGCCGCTTCCCATCCATGAGTTGGACGTGATACTGTTGTCTTGTTGGAACGGGGCGGGCCCCCCGGGCCGACACCCTTCGAACCACTCCCGAGGCAACGGAGACGCCGATGACCGCTCAGGTTCTTTCGCCGGAGCTGCTGATCGAGGCAATGCTGATCGAGGCCGAGTACCAGGGCGCGCGGGAAGCCCTTACCAGCCTGCTCAACCGGCGGAGGATCGCGCTGTACAAGCTGTGGAGCTCCTGCAAGAACCCCAGCCTCATTGCGGCAAATCTGCCTACGACGATCAAGAAGGAAACCGTTGAGGCCGCCGTCGTAAAGCTGGCCCCGCCGCAGGATTTCGAGCTTCTGGAATTGTTCGAGATCTCCCACGCGTGACCGAACCGCCGGGCGGTAAATGGCATTACTGCCCGGCAAATCCCCCCTTCGAACCAAATCACAAAGAAAGCCAAGGAGACTGAAATGTCCGCTACCATCACCAAGGGCAGCACCAAGAACCACCGGGGCGAGTTCGAGTTCATGTACGTCAGTGCCATTCGCGGCGTGGGCGAGAAGGTCGAGCGAGTTATCCCCGGAGCGTCGGAGTGGATGCTCTCCGTCGCAACGCAGGCCGACGGCTACGGCGAGGTTGTGGAGCTCTGGGAGGTTATCGGCCAGGAACTCCGGGACGACACGATCAAGCGCCGGGGGCTGCGCAAGGCCCGGCAGTTGGCCAAGGCCCGAGAGGCATTCGCCACCTTGGTTGCTGCGGTCGAGTCCGCCAAGTTCGGCGAGATGGAGAAGGCCGCCCGTTCGGTTCAGCGCGCGTGGTCGCTCGGTTGGGCCGGGGTGAACTAAACCCCTACGGCGTGAAGTAACGCAAACTAAGTTTTCTAGTTGCCGGGGCGGCGCCCCGCCCCGGCAACTACCCCCACCAGAACCCGTCCCGAGAGGACGTGTCCCCACCATGACCGCGAACAGCGCCCCGACCACTCCCGCCAGCGCCTACCAGGTCGGCGACATCGTGCGAGCCCCGCACTGGCAGCGTGGCCGGATCACCGGCCACCGGCGCGCCGTCGTCATCGGGTCCCTTGCCGACAGCACTGGACCGGGGGCCGGCCTGCGGGTCTGGTTCTACACGCTCGGTGCGCCGGTGCTGACATCGGACGGCCCCAACACACTGGCCGGAGTCTTCCCGCGCGAGGTCAGCAAGCTGGGTACAACATGTCCGAGCGCCAGATCAGCGCGATCACAACGGCGGCACGGACGCACGACCACACACGCCTACTGGCGGTGAAGGCCGAACAGTTCTGGCGCAAGCTTCGGGCCGCGCGAAAGACCGAGCAGGGCTGAAATCCGATAACTGAAAGGCTGCTAGAACGCAACTTCTGGCCTGCAATTCCGGCGCCTTGAATGCCGCTATTAGCTAATCGCCGACAATATCCAAGAATACGCGGAATTTCCTGGATGCAACGTACAGGCTCCAGGGGGCATTGAAGGCTGGCCTTCCGTACCCTTTCGCGGACATGCGACGTGCGTCACACCCCCGATCATGCCATAGACATGATGTAGTTCTCATGTTGGGCCGGGCAAGAGGTATAGCCCACTCAGCAATTTCCGACCAGAAGCACAGGAGGTCACACAGAAATGACGAGCTTGACGGACCTGTTCGGCGAGCCCATCGACCAGCTCACCCGGGCCGACGCCTTGGCGGCGGGCGAGTTGGTGGAGGCCTCCCGGAGCCTCGCCCAGGAGGCCGGCTGGCGGTGGCCGGTGGCACTGACCCGCGCCGCGTGGGGCGACTGCGTCGCGTGGACCAGCGAGGACGACGCGCGGCACCCCGGGCACGGGCAGTCGGAAACCGGGCGGCTGTGGGACGTGCTCCGGATGGCGTTCTACGCGGTGCGCAGCGCGAACCCGGGCGTCCGGGCGGTCCCGTTCGAGGTCCTGCGGATTCCGACGGAGGGCCCCAGCCGGGCGACCCGCGCGAGGCTGTCCGTTCACTGTGGCCCCGGGGACAGCGGGGAGCCCGTGATCACGATCATGCAGCCGGGCGAGAGCTGACCCCGAGGCCCCGTCCGCAGGCGTGGGGCCCGAGCCGGACCCCGCTTCACATCGTGCCCATGGCATGATGTAGTTCTCTTGTTGGCAGGCGGTGGGGGTGGCACCTCACCGCCAGGCCAGCGCCCCCTTCGAACCAGCGAACACCCGGAGGAACCGATGTCCCGGACCGACAACACCCGCCCCAAGGCGATGACCCGGCAGGACCGCCCCTGGCTCCCGGTCGGCGCGATGTCCGGCGACCGGCGGAAGCCGGCCCAGCGGGCGGCCCACAAGCAGGACCGCCGCGCGTTGCGGCTGGCCCTGCGTCAGGGATGGGAGCCGCCGCTGCCGCAGCGGCGGCGCGTGGACTGGGACGTCCACTAGCCACCCTTCGGCCCCCCCCCCGGCCGCGGGGGGCCCGGGCCCCGAG
>NZ_JBHYKG010000504.1:0-3807 GCF_042741245.1 Kitasatospora sp. NPDC058965 | reverse complement strand
GAGTGCGCCCTGCTCGCGGCCGGGTTGGCCGAGCCCGGTGCCGGGCGGCCGGCGCTGCCGCGGCGGCTGCTCGACCGGGCCGGGGGCAATCCGCTGCACCTGGAGCACCTGCTGGCGGCCGCGCGGGAGACCGGCTCGCCCGAAGAGCTGCCCGCCACCGTGCAGGCCCTGCTGGGCGCGCGGATCGACGCGCTCGGGCCCGAGGAGCGCCTGGCCCTGGACGTCGCCTCGGTCATCGGGCGCGAGTTCGCCGTGCCGGAGGTGGCCCGGCTGGCCGACCGCGATCCCGGCCCCGTCCGGTCCGCGCTGCTGCGGCTGGGCCGGCGCCGGCTGGTGGAGCCGGCACCCGGGCCGGCACCGACCGCGGACCGGTTCCGGTTCGCCGGCGGGCTGGTGCACGAGGTGGCCTACGGGTGCGTGTCGAAGCGCGCGCGGTCCGAGCGCCACGAGCGGGCCGCCGGGCTGGCGTCCGTCCGGTCGTCCGGGGACGGCGCCGTCGGCGGGCACCTGGAGCGGGCCCACCGGCTGCGCACCGAGCTGGGCCTGCTCGGCCCGGGCACCGAGGAGTTGGCCCGGCGGGCCGCCGAACTGCTCGGCCGGGCGGGGGCCCAGGCCCTGGCCCGGTCCGACCTCGCGTGGGCGGAGGACCTGCTCGACCGGGCGCTGGCCCTGTCCGGCCCGGACGGGCCGGTCGGCCCGGGTGCCGCCCGGCGGCTGGGCGAGGCCAGGTTGGCGCTCGGCCGCGGCGACGCGGGCCGTGCCCTGCTGCGGCAGGTGCGCGCGGCGGGGGCGGACCCGGTCGAGACCGCGCACGCGCGCCTGGCCCTCGCCGTCGCCGGGGCCGGGCCGGAGTCGCCGCCCGCGGCGGCCCGGGCGGTGCTGCCGGTCTTCGAGGCCGCCCGCGACGAGCTCGGCCAGGCCCGGGCCTGCCTGCGGATCGCCCAGGACCACCAGGTGCACGGCCGGCACGGCGCGGCGGAGCGGCTCCTCGACCGCGCGCTGAGCCACGCCGTCCGGGCCGACGGCGAGCCCGAGCGGGCCGCCGCGCTGGGCGCCGTCGGGATCTCGCTGTGGCGCGGCCCGCAGCCGGTGCCGGCCGCGACGGCCCGGTGCCGGGAGCTGCTGGCCGCGCACGGCCCGGGCCGGCGCACCGTGCGGGTGACCGTCAACTGCCCGCTCGCCGTGCTGCTCGCGCTGCCGGACGAGCCGCGGGCGGCCCGGGCCCGGCTCGCCGAGGCCGGGCGGCTGGCCGCCGAGCTGGGGTACGCCGAGGCACAGGTCTTCCTGCCGGTCTTCGGCGCCGAGGTGGAGGCGCTGGCCGGACGGCCCCGGCCGGCCCTGGAGCTGCTGGCGGCCGCCGCCCGGGCCGCCCGGCAGCTCGGCGCGGACGCCCTGCTGACCGCCGTCACCCTGGAGTCGGCCCGGCTGCTGGTCGAGCTCGACCGCCCGGCGGCCGCCGCCGAACGGCTCGCCGCCGTGGACGTCGACCGGCCCCGGCCGCACGCCGAGTCGGCCGCGCTGGCCGGTCTGCGCAGCCGGATCGCCGCCGCCGCGGCCCGGCCGGGCGAGGCCCTGCGGCTGGCCGGGCAGGCGGTCCGGGCGGCGGCGCTGACGGACTCCCCGATCGTCCGGGCGGTCGCCCTGCTGGACCGGGCGCACGCGCTGCTGCTGGCCGGTCACCGGACCTGGGCGGCGGCGGCCGCGACGAGCGCCGGAGCGCAGTTCGCGGCCAAGGGCCACCGGCCCGGCGCGCGCGGGGCGGCGGAGCTCGCCGACCGGGCCCGACGCCCGCGCGCACACACCGTGGAACAGAGAGGAACTGACGCATGGTGACACCCGCCGGCGCCGCCGCAGCGGGGCGCACGCTGACCTGGAGCCTGCGCGACCGGCGCCCCGAGGACCTGCCGGTGGCCGCCGACCGCGAGCCGGCGGCACCGGCCTGGGCCGCGGGCGGTGCCACCGGCCGCGGCGTGCGGGTCTGCGTCGTCGACTCCGGGGTGGAGCGGAACCACCCGCTGGTCGGGCCGGTCGACGGCTCCTGGGTCGTCGTCAAGGACGGCACGGGTGCGGTCACCGTCGAGCCGACCGGGACCGGGGACACCTGCGGCCACGGCACCGCCTGCGCCGGCATCATCCGCCGCACCGCGCCGGACTGCGAGCTGTACAGCGTGCGGGTGCTCGGCGAGCGCTTCTCCGGCACCGGGGACGTGCTGCTGGCCGGGCTGCGCTGGGCGGTGGCGCAGGGCTTCGACGTGATCAACCTGAGCCTGTCCACCACCCGCACCAGGTTCGCCCAGGAACTGCACGAGCTGGCCGACGAGGCCTACTTCGCCCGCACCGCGATCGTCGCCTCCGCCCACAACACGCCGGTGGAGAGCTTCCCGTGGCGATTCGCCTCGGTCATCTCGGTGGGCAGCCACGCAGAGCTCGACCCGGACCTGTACCTCTACAACCCGGCGCCCCCGGTGGAGTTCTTCGCACCGGGGCAGAACGTGCCGGTGGCCTGGCTCGGCGGCACGTCGATCCGCACCACCGGCAACAGCTTCGCCACCCCCTTCATCGCCGGGCTCTGCGCCCGGATCCTGTCGCAGCACCCGCGGATGACGACCTTCCAGCTGAAGAACGCGCTGTACCTGTCCGCGGCCAACGTCCATGTCGTCGACGCCGACAGCAGTCGGTAACGGAGGTGCCGGATGCCGCACGACCAGCCGACCCGGAGCAGAGCCGCCGCGGGCCCCGACCGCGGGGACGCCGACCCCGCGGCGGCGGAGCTGCTGCGGTCCGTCGTCGAGGTGGCCCGGGCCATCTTCGGCGCCCAGGCCAGCTCGGTGTTCCTGCTCGACGAGGAGGCCGGTGAACTGGTCTTCCAGGCGGTCTCCGGCCGGGGGGAGGAGTTCCTGGTGGGCCGGCGCTTCCCGGCCGGCAGCGGGATCGCCGGCTGGGTGGCCGGCACCGGGGAGCCGATGGTGGTCGACGACCTGTCGCAGCACGCCGCCTTCGACCGCTCGCTGGCCAGGTCCACCGAGTACGTCCCCGACGCGCTGATGGCCGCTCCGCTGGTCCACGGCGACCGGGTGCTCGGCGTGCTGGAGGTGCTGGACCCGGCCCCGCAGGCCCGGGCCAGCCTTCCCGAGCTCGAACTGCTCGCCCTGTTCGCCCGGTTGGCCGCCGCGGCACTGCGGATCGCCACCGACCGCCGCCCCGCCGACGGCGGCACCGGCCTGGCACCCGAGCACCGTGCCCGCGCGGTCCGCCTGGTCGGCGAGCTGGCGGAGCTGCTGCACGGGACGGCGTAGCTCACGGCTGCGCGAGCTCGCGCAGCAGCCGCCGGGCCAGCGCGTCGTTCTGCCGGAAGAACGGCTCGTCGGCGTGCGGCCGCGCCAGGGCACCGAGCGCCCCGCCGGAGGCGAAGGCGCCGAGCGCGAACCGCCCGCCGTCGGTACGCCCCTGGCGGTCCAGCAGGGCGAAGGTCTGCCCGTCCACCGCCAGCCGCACCGCGCCGGGCCCGCCGACCGCGCGACCGCGGCCCTCCCGGACCAGCCCCGTGAGCAGGGCCGACCCGTCCCCCGGCAGGTCGTCGACGGGCAGCCGGGCCTCGACCAGGTGGCGCGCGGCGGCCACCCCGGGCAGGCAGTGCGAGGTGGCGGTGAACAGACCTGACGCCTCGTCGACACCGAGCGCGAGCCCGGCGCCGAGGTGCCGGACGAGGCCGGCCGCCGCCAGTGCCCGGAGCTGCTCCAGCCGGTACGGCGGCATGCCGGAACCGAGCAGCCCGGCCATCCGCAGCACCGGCCCGAGCGCCCGGGC
>NZ_JBHYKG010000503.1:0-3826 GCF_042741245.1 Kitasatospora sp. NPDC058965 | reverse complement strand
GCCCTGGTCCGGCCGGCGCCCGCGCGCCCGGACAGGAAGGTGGCGGGCACGGTCGGGTCGGAGCGGTCGAGCGGGGCCACGGCGGGATCCTCCAGGCTGGGGCGGGAACGGACGGGGTGACTGTTCCTGACGATAGATCAGGTCACGGTCGCGAGCCGGTGAATGGCGGTCAGCGGGATCGGCAGCCAGCCGGGCCGGTGCCGGGCCTCGTAGACCACCTCGTAGACCGCCTTGTCGATCTCCAGCGCGCGCAGCAGCTCGGGGCAGCCGGTCGGATCGGTGCCGCCGGCGGCCGTGTAGCCGGCGCAGTAGGCGGTCCGGTTGCGGGCCGCCCAGGCGGCCGCCAGGTGGGCCAGCTCCGGGTCCGGTTCGGCGCCGGCCAGCAGGTGGGCCGCGGCGTAGTCGAACGAGCGCAGCATCGCCGCCACGTCCTTCAGCGCGGGCTGCGGCTGGCGCCGCTCGGCCACCGACTTGGCGGGTTCGCCCTCGAAGTCCAGCAGCACCCAGCCGTGCGGGGTGCGCATCGCCTGCCCCAGGTGCAGGTCGCCGTGGATCCGCTGCACCGTCAGGCCGGTCAGGTGGTCCGCCGTCAGCTGCTGGAAGGCGGCGTGCAGCGCGGGCCGGTAGCGGCGCAGCGCCGGCACGGCGGTGGCGGCCGCGTCGAGGCGTTCGGCCATCTGGGTGGCCAGCCGGCTGACCTGCTCGCGGTCCAGCCGGGCCACCGGCAGCGCCCGGGCCAGCACCCGGTGCACCTCGGCGGTGGCCCGGCCCAGTCGGTGCGCCTCCACCGCGAAGTTGCCCGGGCTCGGGTCGCCCTTGAGCCGGGCCACCTGGTCCAGCGCCAGCTCCCAGCCGTCCTCCGCGTCCGGCAGGAAGCGCTGCAGCAGGCCCAGGGTGGCCGGTTCGGCGCCCGCCAGCCGGCTCTCGAACCACGCCGCCACCCGGGGGATCCGGGTGGAGCCGGCCCGGGACAGCGCCAGCGAGAGCTCCAGGTCGGGGTTGGTGCCGGGGCTGATCCGGCGGAACAGCTTGAGGATGAACTGGGTGCCGAAGATCACCGAGGTGTTGGACTGCTCGGCGGTGCCGGCCCGGCCCAGCAGGTCGCTGGGCAGGCCCGGCCCCGGGGTGCGCCGGAAGGCCAGGGAGCCGAACCGGTCGGCGGTGGCCAGGTGGCCGAGCAGCCGGCCGGTCAGCTCCGGGTCGTGCACCGCGTCGTAGAGCGCCGCGCCGTCGTAGGGGCCGTGGCTCAGGCTGCCGAGCGAGGCCTCGGGGAGCAGGCCGGCCGGGGCCTCGGCGCGCAGCCCGAGCAGCAGTTGGTACAGGTCGGCACCGCTGCCGTGCTCCACCCGCAGCAGCAGGTGGACCATCGCCGGGTCGCCGGTCAGCAGCGGCGTCGCGTGCACCGGGTGCAGGCCGGTGATCGCCTGCCCCTTGCCCGCGTACCAGCGCTGGCCCGGCAGCCACTGGGCGATCAGCGGCAGGGCCGCCTCCACCAGTTCGGCGACGGCCAGCGAGGTGCTTCCGCGCGGTCTGGCACCGTGCCCGCCGGGCGCGTGCCCCCCGGCACCCCGGCCGGTCCCGTGCGGTCCGCCCGGACCGCCCGGACCGCCGGTACCGCGGGGCGCGGTACCGGCATCGCGGTGGGCGTGGGCTTGAGAACGGGAGATTTCCGACATGACTCCCTTTCCCCGGAGAGGGGCTGACGGGCCGACAGGTCTGGCCGGGCCCGCCAGTCTTCCGGATTTCGGCGGCGCTGCTGCGGCGGCACGCGAGCGGAGCTCGGGTGTCACGCCTGAGGGTGGGTACGCGTTGGGCTGTTCTCCGTACGTGGTGGCACACGGCCTGCCGGGGGCGCGCAGGACGGTCCGCACACCCCCGGGGAAGCTGGATCGTTACTGCGCTCCGGGCTTGCGCAGCTGGAACCAGTAGAAGCCGTGTCCGGCCAGGGTGAGCAGGTACGGCCACTCACCGATCGACGGGAAGCGCACCCCGCCGATCAACTCGACCGGGTAGCGCCCGCCGTATCGCCGCAGGTCCAGCTCGGTGGGCTGGGGGAAGCGGGAGAAGTTGTTCACACACATGACCAGGTCGCCCTCGTGCTCGCGCACGAAGGCCAGCACGGCCGGGTTGCTGGAGGGAAGCTCGGTGTAACTGCCGAGCCCGAAAGCGGGGTTGAGCTTGCGAATCTCGATCATGCGCCGGGTCCAGTGCAGCAGCGAGGAAGAACTGCTCTGCTGCGCTTCGACGTTGGTCACCTGGAATCCGTAGACCGGATCCATGATGGGCGGCAGACTGAGCCTGCCCGGGTCGGCGGAGGAGAAACCCGCATTGCGGTCGGGGGTCCACTGCATGGGCGTGCGGACACCGTCGCGGTCGCCCAGCCAGATGTTGTCGCCCATGCCGATCTCGTCGCCGTAGTAGAGCACCGGGGAGCCCGGCAGCGAGAGCAGCAGCGCGGTGAAGAGCTCGATCTGGTTGCGGTCGTTCTCCAGCAGCGGGGCGAGCCGGCGGCGGATGCCCACGTTGGCCCGCATCCGCGGTTCCTTCGCGTACTCCGCGTACATGTAGTCGCGCTCCTCGTCGGTGACCATCTCCAGGGTCAGCTCGTCGTGGTTGCGCAGGAAGATGCCCCACTGGCAGCCGCCCGGGATGGTGGGCGTCTTGGCCAGGATCTCGGAGACCGGGTAGCGGGACTCGCGGCGCACCGCCATGAAGATCCGCGGCATCACCGGGAAGTGGAAGGCCATGTGGCACTCGTCGCCGCCGGAGGTGAAGTCGCCGAAGTAGTCGACCACGTCCTCGGGCCACTGGTTGGCCTCGGCGAGCAGCACCGTGTCCGGGTAGTCGGCGTCGATCTCCTTGCGGACCCGGCGCAGGAACTCGTGGGTCTCCGGCAGGTTCTCGCAGTTGGTCCCCTCGCGGGCGAACAGGTACGGCACCGCGTCCAGCCGGAAGCCGTCGATGCCCAGGTCCAGCCAGAACCGCAGCCCCGCGATCATCTCCTCCTGGACCCGGGGGTTGTCGTAGTTCAGGTCCGGCTGGTGCGAGAAGAAGCGGTGCCAGAAGTACTGCTTGCGGACCGGGTCGTAGGTCCAGTTGGAGGTCTCGGTGTCGACGAAGATGATCCGCGCGTCCGGGTACTGCTTGTCGTCGTCGGCCCACATGTAGAAGTCGCCGTACGGGCCGTCGGGATCGCTGCGGGAGGCCTGGAACCACGGGTGCTGGTCGCTGGTGTGGTTCATCACGAAGTCGATGATCACCCGCATGCCGCGCTTGTGGGCGGCGTCGACGAACTCGACGAAGTCCGCCAGGTCCCCGAACTCCGGCAGCACGGACTTGTAGTCGGCCACGTCGTAGCCGCCGTCGCGCAGCGGGGAGGCGAAGAACGGCGGCAGCCAGAGGCAGTCCACGCCGAGCCACTGGAGGTAGTCGAGCTTGGCGGTGAGCCCCTTGAGGTCGCCGACACCGTCGCCGTTGCTGTCCTGGAAGGACCGCACCAGGACCTCGTAGAAGACCGCACGCTTGAACCACTCCGGGTCCAAGTCCTTCTTCTCGGTGTCCGCGAAGGTGTCGGGGACGGGCTCGTTGACAATCACAGTCAGATCCTCCGAACGGTGAGGAGGTGGGCCGGCGACGATGAGGGGTCGAGCCGGACGTAGTTGTGGCGGTGCCAGGTGTACTGCTCGCCGGTCAGCTCGTCGGTGACAGCGACTGCGTTGTCCGCCGGAAGAGTGACGGTGGCCTCCTGCGGGTGGTGCGGGTCCAGGTTCACCACGACGATGACGTGGTCCTCGCCGGTGCGCTTGGCGTAGGCGAGGACCTGCTC
>NZ_JBHYKG010000502.1:0-3866 GCF_042741245.1 Kitasatospora sp. NPDC058965 | reverse complement strand
GTCCGAGGGGGCGTCAGTCCGGTGCAGCAGCAGCATCGCCGCGTCGTCCTCGGCCTCCAGCCGACTGCCCAGGGTGTCCCGGACGTGGTCGGCCAGCGCCGACAGCTCCGCCGGGCCGGTCGCGAACACCCGGGCCAGCCGCTCCAGGCCCAGCTCCAGGTCCTCGCCGGGCCGCTCCACCAGGCCGTCGCTGTACAGCAGCATGGTGGCGCCCCGCGGCAGGTGGAAGCCGGCCGCCGGGTAGCCGTCCGGGTCCCACTCCCCCGGCAGGCCCAGCGGCAGGCCGGGCGGCAGCGCGATCCGCTCCACCCGCCCGTCGGCCAGGCGCAGCAGCGGCGGCAGGTGGCCGGCGTTGGCCAGGCTGACCTCGCCGCTGTCCAGGTCCACCCGGGCGTACAGGCAGGTGGCGAACCGGTCCGCGTGCAGGTCGGCGAGGAAGGCCGAGGCGCGCGCCAGCACCGCCGAACTCTGGTGCCCCTCGGCCGCGTAGGCGGTCATCGCGATCCGCAGCTGCCCCATCACCGCGGCGGCCTCGGTGTCGTGCCCCTGCACGTCGCCGATCGCCACCGCCACCGCGTGCTCGGCCAGCGGCACCGCGTCGTACCAGTCGCCGCCGATCCAGGTGCCGACCCGGGCGGTGCGGTAGCGCACCGCCAGCGCGCCGCCGCGCAGCCGCGGCAGCCGGCGCGGCAGCATCGCGCTCTGCAGCCCGGCGGCGATCTCCCGGGACTGGTCCACCAGCATCGCCCGCTGCAGCGACTGGGCGACGGCGCTGGCCAGCGTGGTCAGCAGGGTGCGGTCCTCGGCGGTGAAGACCCGCCGGCCCTCGTAGACCAGGGCCAGCGCGCCGATCGGGCGGCCCTGCGCGACCAGCGGCAGGAAGGCACCGGCGGTGGCCTTGCTGTCGGTCAGCTGGTCCGCCAGCGCCGGGTAGCGCCGCAGGAAGCCGGCCACCGAGGTGTAGAAGGCCGGCTCGCCCGAGCGCACCACGTCGTTCATCGGCCACGGTTCGGTCAGCCGGGCGCGGCGCAGCTCGGCCACCCGGATGTTGACCCGGCCCACCGCGCCGACCAGCCGGATCCGGCCCTGGTCCACCACGCCCAGGGTGATCCCCTGGGCGCCGAGCCGGCGCACGCTCTGGTCCCCGGTCAGCACGGCGACCACGTCGTCCACGGTGAGCGCCTCGCCGAGCGCGTCGGCCACCTCGCGCAGGGCCGACTCCTGGCGCTGCCGGTCGTCCTCGGCCATCAGCCGCAGCGAGGAGTGGGCCAGCTCCTGGGTGGCGTCCCGGACCACCCCGACCACCCGGGTGCCGGGGCGGTCCGGGTGTGCCGGGTCGCGCACCAGTTGGCCCTGGCAGTAGGTCCAGCGCACCGTGCCGTCGCGCAGCCGGATCCGGAAGTAGCTGCTGTACCCCTCGGACCGGCCGGCCTTGATCGCCTCGACCAGCCGGTGCAGCCGGATCTGCTCCTCCACCGGGATCCGCGGGTTCAGCCCGGCGGCCGTGCCCTGGTACTCCGCGGCATCCGTGTCGAACACCGCCATGCCGCTCGCGTCCAGCGTGAAGCGGCCGGTGACGGTGTCCCACTCGAAGCAGCCGAGCCCGTTGGCGGCCAGCGCCTCGGCCGGGTCCAGGTGCGGTTGCAGGCCTTCGGTCATCGGGCTCGACGCTCCGTCAAGCGGGGTCCTGCGGGGCCCGGACCACCACCACCGGGCAGGGCGCGTGCTCCACCACGTGCCGGCTGACCGAACCGAGCAGCACCCCGGCGAACCCGCCCAGCCCGCGGCTGCCGACCACCAGCAGCTCCGCCCCCTCGGCCTGGCGCAGCAGCGCGGCGGCCGCCGGGCCGGGCAGCACCAGCTGGGTCACCGGCACCGCCGGCCGGTCGCCGGCCTCCCGGGCGACCGTCTCGGCCAGCACCTTGGCCGCCAACCGGTCCGGCTCCAGTCCCTCCGGGGGCGGCGGCAGCATGCCGCCGGCCAGCGCGTAGTAGCCGGGCACCTCCCACACGCCGACCGTCTCCACCACGTCCGCCCCGGTGGCGGCGGCCTGGTCCAGCGCCCAGCGCAGCGCGGTGGCCGAGGCCCGGGACCCGTCCACGCCCACCACGATCCGGCGCTGCGGCGCGGCCACCTCAGGCCTCCCCGGTGGCGGCCGGGGCCGAGCGCCGGGCCGCCGGGGGCGAGGCGTGCGGGCTCCGGCCGGAGGCCGGGGGAGGGTAGTCGGCGCCGTGGGCCGGGAGCAAGGTCATCGGTCTCACCTGACTGCGGGGGGACGTGGTCCGCTCCCCACCCTGACCCGGCAGTTGACGCCCCGCCACCGGAGCGCACCCCGTCGGGCACGCCGATCCGCCGCGGCGCGATCGGCGCGGATGCCTGCGCGGAGGGGTCACCGTCCCGCAGGATGCCCGTATGGACAACGCGATCAGGCTGCACAGCGCACGCGGCCGGTGGGTGGTGCTGGCCGCCGCCCTCGGCTCCGGCATGGCGATGCTGGACGGCTCGGTGGTCAACGTCGCGCTGCCGCACATCGGCGCCGACCTCGGGGCGTCGCTGGCCGCACTGCAGTGGACGGTCAACGCGTACCTGCTCACCCTGGCGGGGCTGATCCTGCTCGGCGGCTCGCTCGGCGACCGGTACGGGCGGCGGCGGGTCTTCCTGATCGGAGTGGTCTGGTTCGCGCTCGCCTCCGGGCTGTGCGCCGTCGCGCCGACCGTCGGCGTGCTGATCGCCGCCCGGGCGCTGCAGGGGGTCGGCGGGGCGCTGCTCACCCCCGGGTCGCTGGCGCTGCTGCAGGCCACCTTCCACCCCGACGACCGCTCGGCCGCCGTCGGCGCCTGGTCCGGGCTCGGCGGGGTGGCCACCGCCGTCGGCCCGTTCCTGGGCGGCTGGCTGGTCAGCGGCCCGGGCTGGCGGTGGATCTTCGTGCTCAACCTGCCGGTGGCCGTGGTGGTCGCGCTGCTGACGGTGCGCCACGTGCCGGAGAGCCGGGACGAGGAGGCCACCGGACGGTTCGACGTGCCCGGCGCGGTGCTCGCCGCGCTCGCCCTCGGCGGGGTGACCTACGCGCTGACCGAGGCGGCCGAGGGCTTCTCCGCGGGCGTGGCGGTCTCCGCGGTGGCCGGCCTGCTGCTCGGTGTCGCCTTCGTCCGGGTGGAGCGGCGCACCCCGGAGCCGATGCTGCCGCTGGAACTCTTCGCCAGCCGGCTGTTCACCGCCGTCAACCTGGTCACGCTGGCCGTCTACGGGGCGCTCAGCGGCGTGATGTTCTTCCTGCAGGTGCAGCTGCAGACCGTGGCCGGCTTCGAGCCGCTGGTCGCGGGGGTGGCGTTCGCCCCGGTCACGGTGCTGATGCTGCTCTTCTCGGCGCGGGCCGGGCGGCTGGCCACCCGGATCGGACCGCGGCTGCCGCTGACCGCCGGACCGCTGATCGCGGCGGCCGGGGTGCTGCTGATGCTGCGGATCGGCCCGCACGCCTCCTACTGGGCGGACGTCCTGCCGGCCGCCGTGGTGTTCGGCGTCGGGCTGACCGTGCTGGTGGCGCCGCTCACGGCGACCGTGCTGGCCGCGGTGGACGTGCGCCGGGCCGGGATCGCCAGCGGGGTGAACAACGCGGCGGCCCGGGCCGCCGGTCTGATCGCGGTGGCCGCGCTGCCGTTGCTCACCGGGCTGAGCGGCCAGCAGTACCAGGTGCCGTCGGCGGTGGACGAGGCGTTCCGCACCGCCGTGCTGATCTGCGCCGGGGCCCTGGTCGCCGGCGGGCTGCTGGCGCTGGCCACGGTGCCGGGCCGGCCCGCACCGGCGCCCAGCGAGCCGGACGCCACCTGGTACTGCGCGGCGACCGCGCCGCCGGTCGACCCCGGGCA
>NZ_JBHYKG010000501.1:0-3904 GCF_042741245.1 Kitasatospora sp. NPDC058965 | reverse complement strand
GGCGACGACCAGGCTCCTGGCTGTACGCCCGGTGGGATTTGAACCCACGACAGCACGGACCTAAACCGTGTCCCTCTAGCCGCTGGGGTACGGGCGCATGCGGCAACAGCCTACCGTTTCCGGCGGGCTGCACGGGTCGATCGGAGCTCACCCCGCCCGGCGAGGACGCTTGTTCCGTCCGCAGTGCGTCGGCGTGATGGAGTGACAGTTCGGGCAGAGCAGCCGCAGGTTTTCGGGCCTGTTGTCGAGCCAGTTGCCGTCGATGTGGTCCACTTCGAGCGTCATCGGCAGGCCCCGCCAGGTCGGCGGTGTTCCGCAGTCGGCGCACTCGTCACGCCGACCGCTGATGAGGAGCATCCTCCGAAGGCGGTGGCCGGCGGTGCGGGGGCTTCCGGGGCGCAGCAGGACCAGGAGGTCCTCGGGCTTCCGACGCGGGCCGACGCGCTTTCCCTTGTTGTGCCCCGAGCCGGTGAAATGGCTGGTGTCCAGGTCGGCGCGCTCGATCAGGTCCTTCAGCAGCCGCCGGGTCGTCGTGGTGTCCGGAAGGCCCAGGGCGCGCAGGACGCCCGCGATGCTGCGCTGGTTCGCGACCGCCTGCTCCAGGGCGTGACCCCGGACCCGAGCGGCAGCTGCCTGGTTCGTCGAGAAGTGCGACGTGTCGATGCCGAAGCGGGCGAGCCGCTGCTTCAGGTGACTGTACGCGCTGTCATAGGGGACAACGCCGAGGTGGTGGAGCATCGAGCCGATGCTGTGGCTGTTGGCGGCGGCGTGTGCCAACTCGTCCCTGGTGTAGCTCCGTCGCCCGTAGTCGGGTCGGCCGGCGTTGAAGTGCGAGGTGTCGATGCCGTAGTGCTTCAGTCGCCGGCTGAGGTAGCTGTGGGTGCCGCCGGCCATGGGAACGCCCAGCCGTCGCATCATGTCGTTCACGCTGCTCGACTCGGCCGCCACCTCGGTCAGCAGCTCCCTGGTGTACCGCGTGGGTGTGGACATGTGACTCCCTCCTCGCCGGGGGCAACGAGCGGGGTATGGCATGAGTAACGGGTCATCAGATGAACGGGTGATGAGAATCACCCCAGCTCCGGCGCGCCCATTGACATCCCATTGGTACAGACCTATTGACCCCTGTGGTCCAGACCACATAGGTTCGTCGGCAATCTGCACCGTGGCAGGCGGGTGGTGACCCCCGGTCAGGTGCGGGTTGTCATCGATCCCCCACACGCGCGTGCTTCCCCACAGGTGCGCGCACGACACTCTCTCCTGGAGGACCGAGTGTTGATCCGAAACGAGACGGCGCAGCGTCCCACCGCCGGCGTCCGTCGTGGCAGTGGCAGGCGGGTGGCGTTCGTGGCCACCGCGGCTGCCGGGTTGGCCGGGCTGCTGCTCGGCACGTTGGGGCTGGCGCCCTCGCAGGCGGCCGCGGCCGTGGACAACCAGGCGTGCCGGCCGGACGGGATGTACACCACGCCGGGCGTGAACGTGCCCTACTGCCAGGTGTACGACACCAGTGGCCGCGAGATGATGGGCGCGGACCACCAGCGCCGGGTGATCGGCTACTTCACCGGCTGGCGGACCGGCAAGGACGGCACTCCGGCCTACCTGGTGAACAACATCCCCTGGGACAAGGTCACCCACCTCAACTACGCGTTCGCGCACGTGGCCGGCGACAACACCCTCTCGGTGGGCAGCGACGGGCCGAACAACGCGGCGACCGGGATGACCTTCCCGGGGGTCGCGGGTGCGGAGATGGACCCGACCCTGCCGTACCAGGGCCACTTCAACCTGCTGAGCAAGTTCAAGAAGCAGTACCCGAACGTCAAGACCATGATCTCGGTCGGCGGTTGGGCCGAGACCGGCGGCTACTTCGACGACTCGGGCAACCGGCAGGCGTCGGGCGGCTTCTACTCGATGACGGTCAACGCGGACGGCAGCGTCAACCAGACCGGCATCAACACCTTCGCCGACTCGGCGGTCAAGTTCATCGAGAAGTACGGCTTCAACGGCGTGGACCTCGACTACGAGTACCCCACCTCGATGAACAACGCGGGCAACCCGCTCGACTGGACCACCGCCAACGCCAAGCGCGCCTCCCTGATGAAGGGGTACGCGGCGCTGCTGCAGACCATGCGGCAGAAGCTGGACACCGCCAGCGCGGCGGACGGCAAGTACTACCTGCTCTCGGTGGCGGCGCCGTCCTCGGGCTACCTGCTGCGCGGCATGGAGACCTTCCAGGTGACCAAGTACCTGGACTACGTCAACATCATGTCCTACGACCTGCACGGTGCCTGGAACCAGTACGTGGGTCCGAACGCCTCGCTGTTCGACGACGGCAACGACGCGGAGCTGAAGGCCGGCAACGTGTACAGCACGTCGCAGTACGGCGGGATCGGCTACCTGAACGGCGACTGGGCCTACCACTACTTCCGCGGGTCGATGCCGGCCGGCCGGATCAACCTGGGCCTGCCGTACTACACGCGCGGCTTCAAGAACGTGCAGGGCGGCACCAACGGCCTGTGGGGCACCGCGTCGACCACCACCTGTCCGGCCGGCTCGGGGCTGACCACCTGCGGTGACGGTGCCGTGGGCATCGACAACCTCTGGCACGACCTGGACACCAACGGCAAGGAGTCCCCGGCGGGCTCCAACCCGATGTGGCACGCGATGAACCTGCAGAACGGGATCCTGCCGGACTACCTGTCCAAGTACGGGCTCACCGACACGTCGCTGACCGGCAGCTACACCCGCAACTACAGCTCCTCGCTGGTGGCGCCGTGGCTGTGGAACTCGACCAAGAACGTGTTCCTGTCCACCGAGGACGAGCAGTCGGTCAACGCCAAGGCGGACTACCTGATCAACGAGGGCGCGGGCGGCGCGATGATCTGGGAGCTGGCGGGCGACTACACGTTCGACCCGACGGCGAACGGCGGCAAGGGCGAGTACGTGGCCGGTTCGACGCTGACCACCGACCTGTACAACAAGTTCAAGGCGGCCTCGCCGTACGGGGCGACCCGGGCGACCGTCGCGATGCCGAGCCAGACCCTGCCGATCGACGTGTCGTTCACCAACTTCGCGCTGGGGGACAACAACTACCCGATCAACCCGAAGATCCACATCGTCAACAACTCGACGGTGACGCTGCCGGGCGGGACCGAGTTCCAGTTCGACTACGCCAACTCGGCGCCGAACAACGCGCACGACCAGTCGGGCTTCAACTCGTCGGTGATCAGTGCGGACAATCCGGGGCCGGGCAACGTGGGCGGTCTGAAGGGCACCTACAACCGGGTGTCGCTGAAGCTGCCGAGCTGGCAGTCGCTGGCGCCGGGGGCCTCGGTGGACGTGGACTTCGTCTACTACCTGCCGGTCTCCACGCCGTCCAACTGGACCGTGAACGTGGGCGGCACGCTGTACGGGATCACGGGCGACCTGGCGCGCGGAACCACGGGGGGCTCGACGCCGACCCCCACGCCCACTCCGACGCCTACCCCCACTCCGACGCCCACCCCCACTCCGACGCCGACTCCCACCCCCACTCCGACCCCCACCCCCACTCCGACGCCCACTCCGACGCCGACCCCCACTCCCACTCCCACGCCGACGCCGACCTCCGGCACCTGCGCGGGCGCGCCGAGCTGGGACGCGGGCACGACCTACGCGACGGCCGGCACCAAGGTCGGCTGGAAGGGCCACTACTACTCCAACAAGTGGTGGACCAAGGGCGACGACCCCACGGCCAGTGGTGCCTGGGGAGTCTGGAACGACCTCGGCCCCTGCTGAGCCGCTGAGGCGGTCGGCGGGCTGGAGGTAGTCAGCGGCGGGGGGGGGGGGGGGCCGGCGGGGGGGGGGGGGGCGCCCCCCGCCCCCCCCGGACCCCCCCCCCCCCCCCCCCCCCCCCCCCCCCGGGCGCGGG
>NZ_JBHYKG010000500.1:0-3949 GCF_042741245.1 Kitasatospora sp. NPDC058965 | reverse complement strand
GAGCGGGCCACTACTCGGCGGCGCGCCGGCGGCGCAGCGCCAGGAAGCCGGCCCCGCTCAGCAGGACGCCGCCGCCGAGCGCGGCCGCGGCCGCGACCGGGAAGTGGCCGGTCGTGCCGGCCAGGCCGCCGAAGCCCGCCGCGACGCCGCCGCCCGGGTTGTCGGTGTCGGCCTGGTTGACCGCGGCGGTGTTGGGCAGCGCCACGTAGGGGAAGTGCTTGCCGAAGGCGTGGTCGGGGGCGTTCACGCCGTCACCCGCGGCCAG
Source organism: Kitasatospora sp. NPDC058965 (assembly GCF_042741245.1). NCBI lineage: Bacteria > Bacillati > Actinomycetota > Actinomycetes > Kitasatosporales > Streptomycetaceae > Kitasatospora > Kitasatospora sp. NPDC058965. The sequence goes on along the minus strand of NZ_JBHYKG010000500.1, from coordinate 3,684 downwards.
TGCGGGCACGATGGTGCCGGTCTGGGCCGCGCCCTCCAGGGCCTGCAGTTCGATGTCCACCACGTCGTCGCCCAGGCGGCGGCCGTTCGGGAAGCCGGCGAGGTCCTGGCCGAGTACCCCGAGCCGGTTGGGGGTGTCGGTGGGCGGCACGGCCATGTTGAGGCGCAGTTCCTCGGCCGGGGTGAAGTTCGCCTTGCTGACGTCGGCGTTGAGCAGCTGCGAGTTCAGGTCGGCCTGGATCGGGCCGCCGGAGTTCTTCGAGATCCCGGTGAGGAAGATCTCGACCAGGTCGTTGCGCGGGGCGGCCGGGGCGGGGATGCCGTAGATGCTCTGCACGAGCTTGGGGACGATCGGGTCCTTGACCTTGTCGACCACCGGGGTGACGGTGTGGTCGTCGACCGGGGCCAGCGCGTTGAACGCGTCCTTGTACTTCAGGGGCACGACGACCTCGTTGACCAGCGGGTTGCCCAGGCGCGAGACCTGGTGCCAGCCCTCGCCGCCCTTGTCCTGCCGCTTGCCCTCGCCGCCCTTGTCGGCGGCCCTGCCCTCGCCGCCCTTGTCACGGGAGTCGGCCACCGTGGTGCCCTTGCGGTCGGTGGTGGACCAGATGCCGACCACCGGGTTGCGGGTCGGGTCGCCCTTGAGCGCGAGGTCGGCCTTCGGGACCTGCAGGGCGATGGTGTTGACGTTGTATCCGGCGAGCGTGTTGTGGCCGCTCTCCTTGAGGTTGCCGCCGTACAGCAGGTCGAAGACGCGCAGGTCGAGGAAGAACGGGTCGGCGGCCTGGCCGGCGTAGGTCTGGCCGCCGCCCGGCAGGTCGAGGGTCGCCTGCTTGCGCAGCCGCTCGTAGTCGGGCATCGAGGCCTTGCCGACGTTGGACGGGGCGGCCGGTACGTCCTTCAGCAGGGTCTTGGTGGAGCCGTCCGCGCAGGTGACCGTCAGGGTGTACGTCTGGGTGAAGTTCAGCGTCGGGTCGGTGAGGTTGTTCACCACGCCGGTGTTGTAGAGGAACTGGTTCGCGTCGTCCTTGTAGTGGTTGCTGAACGTCCAGGTGTAGACGGTGTCGGGCTTTCCGTCCCCGTCGCTGTCGATCTTGATGTTGTAGTGCGCGTCGTCCGCGAACGGGTAGAAGTTCGGGCCGCCATTGGGCTCCTCGAACGGGATCCAGTTCGCCACCAGCGTCACCGTGTCGGGCTTGTCGGGGCTGGTGAAGGCGTACACGTCGGTGTTGTCGGCGCGCGGGTCGCCCGCGATCAGCGGTGCCTCGCGGTGGCTGGAGGCGGCGCTGACGCCGGGGGTGAGGCCGGCGAAACCGGCGGCGGCCAGCAGGGCCATCACGCCGAGGCCGGCCATCGGCCGCTCGGCGCGGCGGGCCGGCGCCGAGGGGCGGGACGAACGGGGAAGCTGCATGATCCGTCTTTCCTGGCAGCAACCGCTCCGGGCGGGGCGCCGGCATCGGCCGCGCCCGCCCGACAGCGGCCGGAGGGGGATGCGCCGGCGCGAGAGGACGCGGACGCTGTCGTGCGCGAAGGGGACAGTGGCGGTCGGTCATGCGCACCTGGTCAGTGACCTCGGGCGCTCGGCGGCTCGCGCCGTGCTCTCCGCTGCTGTCGCGTTCTGCGGGCCGTGCGGCCCGTTCACCACCAGACCACGCAGAGCGACCGGGTCGCTACTCGGAGGAGCCGTTAGGGGCAGTGGTCGCCGCGAGTGCCGGGACGTCAGTTCCCGCACGCACCGGCCGCTCGGGGCGGGGTTCGGCCGGTGGCGGCGGCGGAAGGTGGCCGGGCCCTCATGGCGGGCGGTGAGCACCGCGGTGCTCATCGGGGTCCCGGCTCCCGGGCGGGCTACGACGCACCGTCACCAGGTCATGCGGTGGCGGGCCGTCCTCACTCGTGCGGGTGAATGCCGACAGTCGGGCAAGCCGACCCGGGGGCCGCACCGAAGGCATCACGTGAGGGCCCGCGAGCGGCGGGCTCCGGCCTGAGACGGGAGCATGATGCCGACAGAGCGCATCGACACCCGACTGCTCGAAGAACTCACCGAGCAGTCCGAGGACTTGAACAGCGACGCGGTGCGGATCACGCGCGGGGCGCTGATCGACTTCGGACAGGCGGTCGAGCCGGGCCGGCGCCGCTGGTGGCAGCGCGGCCGCCTGGTCGCCGGCGCGGGCGGCCTCGCCGCGCTGTGGGGCGCCTCGCGCGCCTTCGCCGACACCGCCTCGCCGTCCCCGTCGGCGTCCGGCTCGGTGGCCGACGACATCATGGCGCTGCAGACCGCCGCCTCGATCGAGAACCTGGCGGTGAGCGTCTACCAGACCGCCGCCGGGCTGCCGTTCATCAAGGACGGCAACAAGACGGTGACCGCGTTCATCACGAAGACGACCGCGCAGCACCAGGCGCACGCCAAGGCCTTCAATGCGGCCGCGACCCAGGCCGGCGGCAAGGCGCAGAACGGCCCCGACCCGAAGTACAAGGCGGTCGTCGACCAAGCCCTGCCGACCATCAAGACGTCGGCCGACGTGGTCAAGCTGGCCATCACCCTGGAGGACGTGGCCGCGCAGACGTACACCAAGAACGTCTCCCAGGTCACCTCCGCCGACCTGCGCAAGCTGTTCGCGTCGGTGGCCCCGGTGGAGGCCCAGCACCGCGCCACCCTGCTCGCGGTGCAGGCGCTGCTGGCGGGCAACGCCGCCGACCTGATCGCCATCCCGGTCGACCCGGCCAAGCTGCCCGCCGCAGCCGGCAGCGTCGGCTTCCCCGACGCCTTCTACAAGACCACCGACGCCTCCCCGATCAGCGAAGGGGCCGTGCAGTGACGACCACCAAGGGCGGCTGGGACCTCCCCATCAGCGAGCACGAACTCGCCCGGCTGACACGCGAGATGCGCGACGCGCACCAGGAGACGCTGCCCGCCATGCGGGCCGGCGCCGTCGACCTGGCCGAGGAGATCCGCGCGCGCGGCGGCGCCGGGCCGCGGGACACCGGGCGCCGCCGGTTCCTGCTCGGCGCCGGTGGCGCGGCGGCCGCGGTCGTGCTGGCGGCCTGCTCCAGCAGCAAGTCGACCGGTTCCGCCGCCTCGGGCAGCCCGTCGGCGGCGGCCTCCGGCTCGGCGTCCGGCCTGTACACGGGCGACCTGAAGGTGGTGGCGCTGGCCACCGCGCTGGAGAACCAGGCCGTCGGTGCCTACCAGACCACCCTGGACGCCGCGAAGAACGGCAAGCTCGGCACCGTGCCGCCCGCGGTGGCGGACTTCGTGACCACGGCGATGGCCCAGCACACCGACCACGCCAAGGCGTGGAACGCCGTGCTGACCGGCGCCGGCAAGCCCGCCATCACGGACGTGCCGCTGTCGAACCAGGCCGACACCGTGGCCGCCCTGGGCAAGGCCACCAGCGTCGGCGACGTCGCCAAGCTCGCCCTGCAGTTGGAGGACCAGGCCGCCCAGACCTACCTGTTCGCGACCTACAACGTGACCAGCCCGGCCGGCATCGCCACCGCGGCCAGCATCGCCCCCGTCGAGGCCATGCACGCCGCCATCCTGAACTACGTGCTGGGCCAGTACCCCGTGCCCGACGACTTCCTGCCCGTCGACAAGGCCGCCAGCCCGACCCTGCTGACCGTCTGACCCGACCCACCGGAACCGGTGCGTGCCCGGGCGCGCAACGACTCTCCCGCGCCCGGGCAC
>NZ_JBHYKG010000499.1:0-3976 GCF_042741245.1 Kitasatospora sp. NPDC058965 | reverse complement strand
GAGCCGCAGACCCTCGTGGTCTGCGGCTCCCGCCGTCCGCCGTACCGGCCGCTCGGTCGTCGAGCGGTCAGTTGACGGCGAAGTAGTAGTCGTACGGGGCGAGCTGCACCCCGTCCTTGGTGGTCGCGTAGACCTCCAGGTCGTACCAGTCGCTCTGGTCCGGGGTCCAGGAGACCTGGGCGACGCCGTGCGCACCCGCCTGGACGGTGACCGGCGCGCCCCAGTTGACCGAGTAGGTGTAGCTGGCCACGTCCGCCCCGTTGATCTTCGGGGTGAAGGTGAAGGCGCCCGGGACGCCGACGCCGCCGCCGCTGCCGTTCTCCGGGTAGACGTCCGAGGTGACGGTCGGCGAGGTGTCCAGGTAACCGTTGTCCCACCAGGCCTGGCTGCTGACCCACCCGTTGGCGCTGGTCGTGGAGACCAGCAGGCGGTCGCCGTACGCGCCGTCCAGCGTCTCGGTCACCACGGCGGTGCCGTTGCCGGAGGCCGGCACCGTCTCGGTGGACTGGGTCTGCCCGTTCCAGTGCTGCACGGTGAAGCTGACCACCGGGCTGGCGGCCTGCACCCCCGGATCGGCCGTCAGCTTGAACGGGGCCGGCTTGCCGAACTGCGGCGAGTGCCCCTGCCGGACCACCGCCGGGAAGTCCGGCTTGATGTAGACGGTGTAGACGGTGGGCGGCGACCAGTTGAGGGCCCGGTCCAGGCTGCGCACGGTCAGCCGCAGGTACCGGCTGTTCCCGGGCGGGAGCAGGGACACCGAGCCCGAACCGCCGAGGGCGTCCGCGCGGACGGTGAACCTCGCGTCGGGACCGAACGGGTCCTGGTACTGCGGGATGCCGTGCGGGCCCATCACGGCACCGCCGATCACCCCGAACTCGCCGTCCCAGGAGTACTCGTAGCCGACCACGTCACTCACGCCGTTGGCGCCGAAGCTGAGCTGGATCGGCGCGCCGCCCTGGTCCGCTTGGCCCTGCGGGTAGTTGGCGGAGGTGACGGTCGGCGCCTGGCTCGGGAAGGTGTTGTCGACGGCCAGGTAGCAGGGGGCCGTCCAGGCCGAGGCGGTGCCGCCCGCGTCCACCGTCCGGGCCTGCCAGGCGTAGGTCCGGCCGTCCGTCAGGGCCCCGTTCCCCAGGGTGACCGACGCCTCGTTGCCCGGGAAGGCATAGAGGTCGGAGCCGGTGATCAGCTGGGTCGGGTCGGCCACCGGCCACAGCTGGAACTGCTCGTCGACCCAGCTCACGCCGGTGTCGGTGCTGCCGGCGATGCCCTCCAACTGGACCCCGCCGCGACCCGAGGTGTAGACGGGCGCGTTCTGGTCGGTCGAGCAGGCCTGCAGGTCGTTGAAGAGCTCGGTCGGCGTCACCGGAGTGCCGCCGACCGCACTCGCGGGCGCGGCGCCGAGCAGCGCCAGGCCGAGCGTCAGGCCGGCCGCCACCGCGGCCCGGGCCCGAACGGCCAGGATTGTCGTCACGTTCTTCCCTCCCGGAGGGCCCGCGCCCGGCCCCCACGGCGAGGGCCCGCGCCACGGGCGCCGGGAATGCTAGCGGCGCGGACCGACCGGGTCCTCCGAATTTCCGCCGGTCAGACCGAGGGCAGCCAGCCGGACGGGGTCGGTGAGGATGTCCAGGCGGGTGATCCGACCGTCGTGGATGGTGAAGGACATCACCGAGAGCACCCGGCCGTCGGCGAAGGCCAGCACGCCCGGGCTGCCGTTGACCAGGACCGGGCGGGCGTCGGCGGCGAACCGGGCGAAGGCGATCGCCTGACCGGCCACCTCGGCCGCACCGCGCCGCAGCACGCTCGGGACCAGCGCACCGCCGTCCGAGCGGGCCAGCACCCCGGGGTCGAGCACCGCCAGCAGCGCGTCGAAGTCGCCGCTCCGGGCGGCGGTCAGGAAGGCGGCCACCACCTCGCGCTTGCGCGCCCGGTCGGTGTCGGCGGCGGGGGTGGCGCCCTGCACCCGGCGGCGGGCCCGGCTGGCCAACTGGCGGGTGGCGGCGGGGGTGCGGTCCAGGACCGGGGCGATCTCCTCGAAGGGCACCTCGAACATGTCGTGCAGCACGAAGGCCACCCGCTCGGCCGGCGAGAGCGTCTCCAGCACCACCATCAGCGCGATCCCGACCGAGTCCGCGACCAGCACCTCGTGCTCGGGGTCGAGCGCCGCCGACCCGCTGACCACCGGGTCCGGCAGCCGCACCGACCCGTCCGGCTCGGGCAGCTCCTCCTCCCGCCGCGCGGTGCGCGCCCGCAACTGGTCCAGGCAGACCCGGCCGACCACGGTGGTGAGCCAGGCCGCCAGGTTGCGGACCCCGGTCGGGTCCGACCGGGTCAGCCGCAGCCAGGCCTCCTGCACGGCGTCCTCGGCCTCGGCCAGCGACCCGAGCATCCGGTAGGCCACCGAACGCAGTTGGGCCCGCTCGGCCTCGAACCGCTCGGCCAGCGCACGCTGCTCGTCCGACGAGCTCTCCATCGCCACGGGCAGAGCCTACGGGAGGATGCCGGGCCGCCGAATGTCCTGATTCTGTGACAGTCGGCCCCGGAGTGCGACGCGCGGGGCTCCCAGGTAGTCATCAAGTCGTAGGGATCACCAGGAACTCGGGGGGACGGGACATGCGTTCTAAGCGGATATCGGGCACGGCGGCGGCTCTGCTGGTCGGCGGGGCACTGCTGCTGACCACGGCGTGCGGCAGCGGGTCGAAGCCCGGTACCGCCGCCGTCACCGGTGCCGCCGCACCGGTCGACGGCGTGAAGGCGGCGCCGGCCCAGCAGGCCGCGGCGAAGCAGTCCACGGCGGCGGTGGCGGTGCAGCCCGCCGACGGGTCCCAGGGCGTGGCGCCCAGCGGCGCGGTGAAGGTGTCCGTCACCGGCGGGAAGCTGAGCCAGGTGACCGTGACCGGGCCGGACGGCAAGGCGGTGGCCGGAGCGGTCGGGGCGGACGGCAGCTGGGTGCCCTCGACCGCCCTGGCGGTGTCCACCAAGTACCGGGTCGACGCCACCGCGGTCGACGCCACCGGGGCGACCACCACCAGCACGAGCGGATTCACCACGCTGACCCCGTCGAAGACCTCGAAGGTGTCGGACAACCTGGACGACAACCAGGTCTACGGCGTCGGCATGATCATCAGTGTCGGGTTCCAGCAGCCCGTCACCAACAAGAAGGCGGCCGAGCAGGCGATCACCGTGCAGGCGACCGACGGCACCACCGTGCACGCCCACTGGTTCGGCGACACCCGGCTGGACCTGCGGCCGGAGAGCTACTGGAAGCCCGGCACCAAGGTGACCGTGCACCGCCGGGTCACCAACGTCGAGCTCTCCCCCGGCGTCTACGGCGCCTCGGACACCGACGAGACCTTCACGGTCGGCCGCTCGAAGGTGAGCACGGCGGACGCCTCCACCCACAAGATGACCGTGGTCGAGGACGGCGTGCCGACGAAGACCATCCCGATCACCGCGGGCGCCGACGACAACCCGTCCTGGAACGGCACCATGGTCGTCTTCGAGAAGGACCGCATGGTCCACATGGACTCGAAGACCACCACCATCAAGGGCCCGGGCTACTCGGTGGACGAGCCGCACGGCCTGAAGATCACCGACACCGGCTCCTACGTCCACGGCAACCCCAAGGCCGTCACCTACGGCGGCGTCGCCAACGTCAGCCACGGCTGCATCGGCCTGGCCGACACCGACACCGGCCAGGACGACTCCGTGGCCGGCAAGTTCTGGGCCGACTCGATGATCGGCGACGTCGTGATCGTCCAGCACTCGATCGGCCAGCCGGTCTCCCCGGACAACGGCCTCAGCGGCTGGAGCCTGCCCTGGTCCCAGTGGTAGCCGGACCGGCATAGGTGGTGCAGCGGGGCGGCCCCGGGGGGCCGACCCGGGGGGCCCCCTGCCGGGCCCCCGCCCCCCCCCCCACCCCCCCCAGGCGGAGTTAAACAAAATACGCGGCCCCCCCCAGATGGGGGGTGGTAAGCGG
>NZ_JBHYKG010000498.1:0-4085 GCF_042741245.1 Kitasatospora sp. NPDC058965 | reverse complement strand
CACCGTCAAGAGCGGCGACACCCTCAGCGCCATCGCCGCCGCCCACCACACCACCGTGGACGCCCTCTACAGCAAGAACGTCAAGACCGTCGGCACCAACCCCGACGTCATCTTCCCGGGCCAGGTCCTCAGCATCTGAGACCACCGACCCCGCTGACCCAGGGTCACCCAAGCCCGACGCCCCCTCCCCACCACCACGGCGGGAAGGGGGCGTCGGGCATTCCACGTCCGACTCAGCGGCAGGAGTGCCAGTCGGTGTAGTCGTTCTCGATGGGGGTCCCCGAGGGATCCTCCGCGTAGATGAACTCGCGGACGCAGTGGCCGACTCCGTTCACGCTCGACGGGCCGGCGTAGTACTTGTACGGGCCGTGGTTGTCGAGCGCGCCCCACTGCTGCGCGTCGTTCTCGATCTGGAGCTCGACCGTGGTCGGTGTCCCGTAGTAGCTCGACTTCACGAAGACCGAGCAGTTGTTGGTGCCGTCGAAGTAGGTGTACACGGTTCCGGCCGCCATCGCGTGCGACCACACCTGGCTGCCCGGGCAGTTGTAGGCGCCGGCGTGGGCCTGCGAGGTGGTCGCCGCAGTGCCGAACACCGCCATCCCCGCCACCAACAGCGCCGTGGCGGACTTCCGGATCTTCATGCTGGTGCCCTCCTGGGGCTCCGGCGGTCCCCCCGTGAGACCGCGCGGCAACCACACCTACCGCTCACGCCCACACCCGTCCGTACGCCGGACAAGACTGGCCGGATCCACCCGCATACTGGCCCGAACCCCAACCACTCCTGACAGATCGGTAAACAGGTGTCGACGGATCCTCAGGCGCTGACGAGCCCGCGGTTCACAGTCAGAACCCGGCTAGTGTTCCTCGTGCAGCGACATCGTTGATCAGGGAGGGCTGATGGCCGTCGAGGAGGCGCTGGTGGCTCGGCTGCGGGTCCACAACAGCGGCAAGGAACTGCTGAAGCTGGTCCTGGAGCCGCTTGGAAGTGATCACTGGTTGGCGCCTGGCGAGACGTTCGTGGTCTGGACGTTCGGGTCCGCGGACGGTCGTCCATGGTCCGGGACTACGTACGGCAACGAGCCCTTCGAGGTGGACCATCGGCCGGGCTCCGTCACGGTGCACTTCAACGGGCACCACGGCTACGTTTCGGACGTCGACGGCAACGAGATCGAGTGCGGGCACCGACGGCCGGGCAGCGCGCGCGTTTGACGCAGCGCGCCACTGGTCAGGCCGCCTCCAGCGGGCGCCCCCCAGCGCAGTCCCTTCTCGCTACGGACGCGGGCGCGTTCGCGGCGTTGGGCTTTCAAGACGTCGGGGTGGCGGGCGTTGGCGTTGCGCCGGCGCAGGTAGGCGTGCAGCGCACGGGTTCGGACCGGGTGGTCGGGGTGGTTCGAGTTCGCCGGCGCGAACTACCACCAGCCTTTGACGCTATTGGCCAGGTGCGGGTTCGAGTCCGGCCAGGAGGCGGGCGACGTCGAGTCCTGTGGTGAGGTATTGCACGAAGGACTGGTTGTTCAAGGCCCAGGGCGATCGAGCCTGGCGGATGAGTGAGATGGCGGTGGTGGAGTCCTGGCCCAGCTCGATGAGGGTCTGTGCGACAACGAGGCCGGAGCGGTTGTAGCCGGAATGGCAGCGCACGAGAACGGTGCGGTCGTTGCGTACGGCCTCAGCGGCTGTGACGGCCAGCTGTTGGACCGAGTGGAGCTCCTCGGCCGTGAGTGGGCCGTCAGGGATCTCACTGACGAGGTGGGCGACTCCGGGGTGCGGTCCGTGGCCTGGTCGGGTGAACAGGCTGATGACCAGGTCGAATTCGGCACCGACAACCGCGGTCTGCACGTCGCCGTCCGGGCCGACCCAGAAGTGGCCGCCCAGCCACAGCCGCGGCCTGACCTCGTTCCACCGCGTTCGTGGTTCGGGGGCACCCTCGTCCCTCTGACGTGTCTTCACAGATGCTCCTCTCCGAGGCACCAACGACACGGCCAGACGGTCCGGTTCCCCGGTCGATGCGCTGTCGTTGTTCCTTGATCGCCGGGTTGCGAGTTCGGTCTTGCCGAAATTGCAGCGTGGGGCCTTCTGCCGGTTGGTGGAGCCCAGGAGCGCGGTGTGGCGGTGCTGGCGGGCCGTCACTCCAGCGGACGTGACCCAGCGAGGCCGGTTCTATGCTGACGGTCGTGCAGTTACTGGGTCTGAGCAGTGAGGACGAGATGGTCGCCTGCTTCCTGGGTGGCGAGCTGTCCAGCAGGAGGTTCGGTCAGAACCTCCTGTCCCGATTGGCGGCAGCTGGGCAGGCCGAGCAGGTGCTGTTGCATCCGGACCTCTCCGACGCCGGGGCGAACTCCGCGCGTCGGGCTCTCCTCGCGGCGACGCGCGGTTACGGCGAGAACCGCGACCTCTTCGAGAACTTCCCCGCTCACGTCGCGTGGACCAGGGCGCTCCTGTCCGCGGACGAGGTGGCCTGCGTGCGCTACATGGACTACTCCTACTGGAGCGAACTGTCCGGTGGCAGCCGTCGGCCGGCCGACGCGGCCGCACGGATCGGGGCCGGGCTGCGGGCCTTCGACGTGCCCAACGAACCGTTCGTCGACGCGGCCCGCGCGTTGAGCAGCGGCGGGCGGTTTCCTCCGCTCATCCTCGTCGGCGAGAGGCTGGACGACCTGGTCTGCCTTGAGGGTCACCTGCGTCTTACCGCCTACGCCCTCGCCGGCTTCCCGGCCGACGTCGAGTGCCTGATCGGCGTTGCACCGGGGATGGGACGCTGGGCGAGGTAGGAGGACCGCATCTCGCACCGTGTCCCTGTGTGGATCGGCCGTACGAGGTGGGCACCGTTGGATCCAGTGCGCGCTCTGGACATCGCAGGACGCGACCAGTCCCCGTCGGACGTCGACCGGCACGACTTTTCGTGCCCGTGGTGGTGCCGAGCTCGAAACGGTCCCCTTATGGGGAGATGTGGCTTCAGGACGCCGGACTTGTTCCCGTCGCGGGCTGCTCCTTGGCGTGCCACTTGTGGAAGAGGTCGAGAGGCACAGGTCCGCGATGAAGAATGTGCGGCACATCGCCCCACGGCAACAGCGGCTCGTCGGGGCCCAGAGTTCGCAGCCGGGTCAGCGCGCGGTCGGTCACCTGGGAGACCGCCCGCAACGTCGCAGTCGTCAGCGGGAGGTAATCGTCCTCATCGCCCGGATCCGCGCTCCGAGCACCCCGTGTCACTCGCATGAGCCGAACGCAGCATCGCCGCGGATCCAGCCGCGAGGCGTCCAGCGTCCACATCGGCCCTGCCCACGCTCTCCGGCCGGCGCTGCGCACCGCGTCGAACAGCAATGCGGAGTCGACTGGCGAGAAGAAGACGACATCCGCCCACGCGCAGTCGAGCGGGATCACACGCTCGCGCAGGCGGTGCTCGCGGCCCACGTACTTGGCGACATGACGCGCATACAGATCCGGGTAGCGCCCTGCAAGGACCGTCAGCGGCAGCAGTTCGTCACCACGAGGATCCGTGACGGCAGTGTGGAAAAGCGTTCCCCGAGCGCGTTGCACAGCAGCTTCGGGCATGAGAGATGCAGATTCTGAGGGCATAAAAAAAGCGTCGGGCCCAACGGGGCGACCGACGCGACACCATAAATTGTACCCTACTTTCGCCGAGCGGGACTTCGATGGACCCACAGCCGTCCGGTTCGTGACGATCTGTAGGTTGGCTCGGCCCTGGGGGCGCGACAAGCCTGGTTCCCGAGGTCGTGGAGGCGCATCGCCCCTGATCCTGTCTGTCCCTTGTCCAACTCCGTGAGCAGCCTCGGCCTGGGTGGGAGGGGTGACCGGCCTGGTGGAGGGCCGGCCGAGGTGCTGGTCGGGGCCGACCTCATTGCCGGCGATCGGCGAGTGGATCGCGGGCGCGCCACCGGATCGTCCGGGACAGCGCGGTGTGGTCCTGGGTCGTGTGGTGGGGGCCACCAGGGGGGCGGAATGTGACTGTGGGTGGTGGGGTGTTGGCGGGGGGTTGACGTTTTGGGGGTGGTGGGTGGTGGTGTCGGTCACAGCGGGGGTGGTGCGGGGTGTCCGGGATGCGCATTTTTCGCTGGTTCAGACCATTT
>NZ_JBHYKG010000497.1:0-4089 GCF_042741245.1 Kitasatospora sp. NPDC058965 | reverse complement strand
GGGCGGGACCGGCTCAGGTCGCCGAGAAGGTGAACCAGTGGACGTTCACGAAGTCGGAGGTCGAGCCGATGAAGGTCAGGTAGACGTCGTGCACCCCCGTGGCGGTGCCCGCCAGGTTGATGGGCACGGTCTGCCAGGACTGCCAGCCGCCGGTGCTGCCGAGGTCGATCTCGGCGATCTTCGTCCCGGTCGGGCTGTCGAGCCGCACCTCGACGCCGCCGCTGATCCCCGCGCCCGCGCCCGAGGCCAGGCGGGCCAGGAAGCGCCGGGGCGAGCTCGCGCCGAAGTCCACGCCGGCGTAGCCGAGCCAGCAGCCGGCGTGGATCCAGCCGACGTCCTGGCCGCCCCCGGTGTCCGAGCACGCCTCGGTCTGGGTGCCGTTGTGCGAGGTGTAGGAGGCCGCCTGGATGGTGCTGTAGGCGCTGACCTTCGCGCCGCCGCCACCGCCACCGCCGCCGCCACCGGTGGCCCCGCCGCCGAAGGTGATGGTCCACGAGGTGGGCGCCGGGTCCTGGAGGTGCCCGTCGACCGGCTGGCTGCCGGTGGGGCCCACGTCGTCGTAGGGGAAGGCGTAGCCGATGCTGGCGTTGGCGTGCACCAGGCGGGCGTAGTGGTTGGTGATCGCGTTCTGGTAGTACTGACCGGCCGTCACCCCGCTGGGCTGCTGGGCGCCGCCGGAGGCCAGCAGGGTGGAGCGGTTGAGGGCGGCGGACAGGCGGGCGGCGACCGCACCGCGGGCGTCGCCGCCGGAGTTGTAGAGCGGGCCGCTGGCGCAGCTGAAGATGTCGTCGGTGCTCGGCTTGGTGAACGCCACGCCGTCCGTGTTCAGGCCGTTGAAGGTGAGCACGCCGTTGCTGACCGTGCCGGTGAACGCGCCGAAGGCCGGGTTCTGGGTGTCGACGGTCAGCGGGGTGGACTGGAAGTGGGACCAGACCTGGTCCACGTACGGGCCGAAGTAGCTGCCGAAGGAGACCGGCGAGTGGGTGGGGGCGAGCACCCGCAGGACCGTCCCGCCGCTGTCCTTCACCACCAGCCGGTCCCAGGGGGCGCCGTCGGTCGCGTGCTGGGCGACCAGGCCGTTGGCGATCGAGCCCAGCGCCCCGGCCGGCAGCGGGCTGACCGACAGGTTGCCGGCGGCACCGGTGCTCGCCATCGAGATCGGCGCGGCGACCAGGTCGACGTAGCTGATGTTGGCGTACAGGTTGGCGGAGTTCCAGGTGAACTCGCAGAACGACCAGTTGGTCAGCCAGTTGGGGTCGCTGGTGCTGAACCCGGGCTCCACCAGGCCGGGCTGGCCACCGCCCACGGCGGGGTTCACGAAGAACTGGATCTTGTTGCCGACACTGAACCAGACCCGGCCGCCGGTCACGTACTGCGAGAGCGTGAGCGCCACCCCCGCACCGCCCGAACTGCCCAGCGGGATGGAGTAGTCCGGCACGGGGGTCAGCGTGGCGGAGGGGTTGGCCAGCACGTGGAACGCGCCGTCCGGGCCGACGAAACCGGGGCGGTTCGAGCTGTCGGAGCCGGTGATGTAGGCGTAGACGGTGTTGTTGCCCGAGGTGTTGCGCAGCGTCAGGGGCAGGGTGGGCCCGGCCGCCGTGGCGGCCGGGCCGAGTTCGGAAATGAGCAGCGGAGCACCGAGCAGGGCGGCCGTGGCCGTCCCCGCAGCGGTGAGCAGCTTGCGACGCGAGATCATCTGGAGGTCCCAACTGGGCAGGGAAGGTGGGGGTCGACGACGGTGGCCGGCCGTCGCGGATGCTGCAGCGGGAGTCAATATGGTCCGGTGGCCTATACCAGTCAAGTACAAGACCTGAAGATATGTCAGCGCTGAAGTCTGCTTAAGCTTCAAGTATTGGAAATGTCATGCACTCTGCGGACGGTGTGGGGGTGCTGGGCCCGCCGTGTGCAGACCTGTTGGTGTCCGTTCACCGGTGGTGGCGTTCGCCGGTCCGGAGGGGCGGCCCGGCCTGCCGCTGTCGGCCGCTGCTCCTAGACTGCGCCGCGCGAATGCGAACGAAGGAGCACACGATGGATCGACCCACCGGCCGGGACATCCTCGCCCTGCGGCGGACCCTGCGCGCCGAGGGCACCCCCTGGCCCGAGCTGACCGCGGCGGTCCGCACCCTGGGTGCGGCCGGCGAGGCGGGGCAGGAGTATGCGGCCGCGATCGTGCTCGGGCGGGAGTTCCCGATGTCGCTGGCGGAGCAGACCGCCGAGGCGCTGGCGGACTACGCCCCGCGGCACCGCGCGGCGCTGGCCGAGCGGTTGCGCGGGCCGGCCATGCTCACCGGAGCCTTCGACGAGGACCGGATCTGGGCCGCGCAAGCGCTCGCCGCGCTCGGGCCGGAGTACCGGGAGGAGGCGGTCGCCGCGCTGCGCGCTGCGGTGGCCGACCCGCAGGCCGGCCAGTCCGCTCCCGCCCGTGCCGTCCAACTGCGCTGGGCCGCCGCGGTCGCCCTGGCGCAGCTCGACCCGGCGCTGCGCGACGAGGCAGCGGAGGTGGTCCGCCGCGAGGACCTGATCGACGACAACTGGGAGAACGAGGTGGCCCGGGCCGAGCACTTCCACGACATCGGCGGCGAGTACGCCGAGGAGGCCACCCGGATGCTGCTGGCCCTGCGCGAGGAGGTGGACGAGGAGTTCGCCGACGAGGTGGACGAGGCGCTGGAGCGGATCGGCGCCGTGCCGCCCGCCGCGTCCGTCGATCCCGCCGGGTCGGGGGCGGTCGGCGAGCTCACGGCCGCCGAGTCCGCCGCCCAGGTGCACGACCGGCTCACGAAGCGGGCGCGGGAGGAGGGCAAGGTCTTCGTGGCGCTCTCCGACGCGGCCGAGGTCCATACCTGGGAGACCCTGCGGCCGGTCGAGCTCCGGTCCGTCAACGACACCGGCGCGAAGCTCGCGCTGACCCCGCGGCTGGGCCGCCCCGACCCGGAGTCGGGAGGCCACGCCGAGGACTACGTGGTCGAGCTCAACCCGAAGCAGCGCCACCACCGGCCGCTCACCCTGCGCTACCGCTACCACCCCGAGCTGGACGCCGTCCTGGTGCTGTCGGTGCTGGTGGACTCCTGACCCGGGTGCGCGAGCCGGCGTGCCCGACGACTACAGCCGGCCGAGGGTCGGGGGAGTGCCCTGGATGTAGTGCTCCAGTTGGGAGATGGTGAACTGCTGGTCGGCGATCTGGGACTTGACCAGGTCGCCGATGGAGATCAGGCCGCTGAGCGTGCCGCCGTCCAGCACCGGGAGGTGGCGCATGCGGTGCTCGGTCATCAGGGCCATGCACTCGTCGACCGTCTGCTCCGGCTCGACGTAGCGGACAGCGGTGGTCATGATCTCCTCGACCCTGGTCTCCCCGGCGGTGCGGCCGAGGAGTTCGACCTTGCGGGCGTAGTCGCGCTCGGAGACGATCCCGGCGATCCGCTGGTCGGCCAGGACGACCAGCGCCCCGACCCCCTTCTCGGCCATCAGCCGGATCGCGTCCAGTACCGGGCTCTCCTTGCCGATGGTGTACACGGTGCGGCCGCCGTTGGGCTTGGCCGCGAGGACCTTCGCAGCAGTCAGGGGCATGACATCTCCTTCGAGGGTGGGCCTGCGCGCCTCGCGTCCCCTCTTACCCACTATCCACCGAGGTCCACCCGGTGGACCGGTGCGCCCGCGCGCAGCGTCCGGGGGATCTCGGCGACCTCGTCCACCTGCTGCAGGAGCCGGGTCAGTGCCGCGGCGGGCGCCGCCGAGTCGAGCTCGACCGCGTAGCGGATCCCGGTCGAGCTCCAGTCCGCCGGGTCGAAGCCGCCGGACGCCGTCACCCGGACCCCGGCGAGCTCGATGCCGAGGGCGACGGCCTCGCGGTACAGGTCGTTCAGTACGCACCCGGCGGCGGACAGGTGCAGCAGGTGCGCGCCGGTGAACTCGGTCCGGACGCTGACGCCGTCCGCGGTCCACCGGTGCGGCAGGGTGACCGCCCCGTCCCCGGCGCTCCGGAGCGAACCCGCGCCCACGACGACCTCGAACTCACCCATGCCCGCTCCTCCGGTGCGACGGCCTCCGACGGTCCGTCAGACTACCCGCGCTCCCCGGGCCGGGGG
The DNA here is from genome assembly GCF_042741245.1 of Kitasatospora sp. NPDC058965. Classification (NCBI taxonomy): domain Bacteria; kingdom Bacillati; phylum Actinomycetota; class Actinomycetes; order Kitasatosporales; family Streptomycetaceae; genus Kitasatospora; species Kitasatospora sp. NPDC058965. Next base: position 7 of record NZ_JBHYKG010000497.1, on the reverse strand, counting down.
CCCGGGG
>NZ_JBHYKG010000496.1:0-4092 GCF_042741245.1 Kitasatospora sp. NPDC058965 | reverse complement strand
GGCCCGGGACGCCGCGGGCCCCGTCGGAATCCGACGGGCCCCGCGGTGTCGTGGTCGGTCCGACCGGTCCTCAGTCCAGCTGGATGGCCGGGGTGGCGGCCTTGGCGGCGGCCCGGGCGGCGGCCCGCTCGGCCAACGACATCTTGGGGGCGTCGTTGTCGCCGTCCTCGCCGTAGGCGCCCTTGGCGGGGCGGCGCTGGCGCAGCGGCGGCTCGACGCCGTCGGCCAGCCGGCGGCTGGTGAGCAGGAAGCCGGTGTGGCCGATCATCCGGTGGTCCGGGCGGACGGCCAGGCCCTCCAGGTGCCAGGTGCGCACCATGGTCTCCCAGGCCTGCGGCTCGGTGTAGCAGCCGTGCTCGCGCAGCGCCTCGACGGTGCGCGACATCTGGGTGGTGGTGGCCACGTAGCAGCAGAGCAGGCCGCCGGGGACCAGGGCCTTGGCGGCCACGTCCAGGCACTCCCAGGGCGCCAGCATGTCCAGGACGACCCGGTCGACGTCGGTCTCCACCAGGTTGTCCTGGAGGTCGCCGACGGTGAGCTTCCAGGCCGGGTGCTGGCCGCCGAAGTACCGCTCGACGTTGCCGCGGGCGATGTCGGCGAAGTCCTGGCGGCGCTCGTAGGAGGCCAGCATGCCGGTGTCACCGACGGCGCGCAGCAGGTAGGTGGAGAGCGCGCCGGAGCCGACGCCGGCCTCGACCACGCGGGCGCCGGCGAAGATGTCGGCCATGGCCAGGATCTGTCCCGCGTCCTTCGGGTAGATCACGGCCGCTCCGCGCGGCATGGACAGGACGTAGTCGGGGAGCAGGGGTCGCAGCGCCAGATAGGGCACGTTGCCCGTGGTGCGCACCACGGTGCCCTCGGGGGCGCCGATCAGCTCGTCGTGCGGGAAGGCACCCTTGTGGGTGTGGAAGTTCTTCCCGGCCTCGAGCGTGAACGTGTAGTGACGGCCCTTGGGGTCGGTCAGCTGAACCTGGTCCCCGACCTTGAATGGCCCCCGCCTGCGGGTGGCACCGGTCGGTTCGGACATGCGGACAATCCTATAGGGGCGCCGGGGTCCGCCCGACCAGCCGCTCAGCGGCGGGTCAGCGCGGCGCTCAACCGGCGTTCCACGTCGGCGACGGCGAGCACGCCGTAGACGCTGCCGTCGGCCTCCAGGACCAGGTACTCGCTGGCGGGGGTGGTGCGCAGCGCGGCGAGCAGCTCCTCGCCGTCCAGGTCGGCGGCCAGCCGCAGGCCGGGCTCCAGCGAGCGGGCGAGCGCCCCGGCGGCCACCCAGGGGCGCCGGTGCTCGGGGACCTGGAGCACGGCGGCCTCCTTGACCAGCGCGATCGGCTCGCCGTGCCCGTCGGCCACCACCACGGCGCCGGCCTGGGCCTCGCGGGCCTGGCGCAGCGCCTCGGCCAGCGGGGTGTCGGCGGCGACCGAGACGGCGCGCCGGGTCAGGCCGCGCACGGTCAGGGTGGGCAGCGCCTCCTTGAGCCGGGCGTTGCGCACCGCGTTGCCGGCGCCGTTCCAGATCACCACGGCGAGCACCGCCGCCAGCGTCGCGTCCAGCAGCGAGTCGCCGGCCGAGCGGGGGCCGCCGCCGCGCGAGGCGGCGAACACCGGCAGGCCGAACAGGACCACGATGGCGAGCACCCGCCCGGCCCGGGCGGCGGCCAGGGTGCCGCTCATCGGGCGCTTGGTGATGCCCCAGACCACCGCGCGCAGCATCCGCCCGCCGTCCAGCGGCAGGCCGGGCAGCAGGTTGAAGGCGGCCACCACCAGGTTGGACACGGTGAGGCCGGCCAGCAGCACGCCGGGCACGGTCGCCAGCCGGACGGTCTCGGTCAGCCCCCAGCAGATGCCGCCGAGCACCAGCGAGAGCAGCGGGCCGACGAAGGCCAGCCAGAACTCCCGGCCGGGGGTCTCGGCCTCCTTCTCGATCTCGGAGACGCCGCCGAAGAACTGCAGCTGGATCCGGCGCACCCCGAGCTTGTAGCGCAGCGCCACCAGGGTGTGGGCGAGCTCGTGCACCAGGACCGAGGCGTAGAAGGCGACGGCGAACGAGAAGGCGACCAGGTAGCGGGTGTAGCCGAGCTCGGGCAGCACGCCGTCGAGCTGGTTGCCGAAGAGCCAGGTGATCAGCGCGGCGATCAGGAACCAGGTCGGGGTGACGTAGATCGGCACGCCGAACGGACGGCCCATCAGGATGCCGCCGCCGGGGCGTTCGGGCTCCTTGGGGGCCCGCCCCGGTGGCGTCGGCTGCTGCCCCGAGGCCTGCTGCCCTGTGGTGTCGCTCACCCTGACCCCTTCAGGTCGTCGTCCCCGCCTGCTGCCCCGGCCGTGGCGCCGAGTGGCTGCCCACGCTACGTGATCTAGTCAGCGGATGGCGGGATCCCCCCTCCACACCAGTGTTCATACCCGTTCCGCGCGGCTCGGCCCGCTCGTATACCGGCGGTCTGACAGCCGGATGACAGCCGGACCCCCTAGGGTCATGGGTATGCCGCAGACCGACACCGAGCGCCGGGCCGTCCCGCCGACCGGGCTCTCCCCCTCCCGTGCCGGGGATTTCCTGACCTGCCCGCTGCTGTACCGGCTGCGGGTGATCGACAAGCTGCCGGAGCCGCCCAGCAAGGCGGCCACCCGGGGCACCCTGGTGCACGCGGTGCTGGAGCGGCTCTTCGACCACCCGCCGGCCGAGCGGACGGTGGAGCGGGCGCTGGGCCTGCTGCGCCCGCAGTGGGACCGGCTGCGCACCGAGCGCCCGGAGCTGGTCGAGCTCTTCCCGGACGATCCCGAGGGCGCGGAGCTGGCGGGCTGGCTGGCCGACGCGGAGAAGCTGACCGAGCGCTGGTTCCGGCTGGAGGACCCGACCCGGCTGCACCCGGTGGAGCGCGAGCTCTACGTGGAGACGGAGTTGGAGTCGGGCCTGCGGCTGCGCGGCTACATCGACCGGGTGGACGTGGCGCCCACCGGCGAGGTGCGGCTGGTGGACTACAAGACCGGCAGGGCGCCCTCGCGGGACTTCGAGGGCAAGGCGATGTTCCAGATGAAGTTCTACGCCCTGGTGGTCTGGCGCTGGAAGGGTGTGATCCCCAAGCGGCTCCAGCTGGTGTACCTGGGCGGCGGCGGGGACGTCGTGACGTACGACCCGGACGAGGCGGACCTGCGCTCGGTGGAGCGCAAACTGCTGGCACTCTGGGAGACGATCAGCCGCGCGGTGGCCACCGGGGAGTTTCCGGCCACCCGCAACCGGCTCTGCGACTGGTGCGACCACCAGGCCAGCTGTCCGGAGTTCGGGGGGACGCCGCCCCCGTACCCGTTGCCGGTGCAGCGGGCGGCGTCGCCGGAGAGTGTGACGAGGATGACGAGCAAGGAGTCGTAGGTGACGATCCGTGTGCTGCTGGTCGATGACCAGCCACTGCTGCGCACCGGCTTCCGGATGATCCTGGAGGCCGAGTCCGACCTGGTGGTGGTGGGCGAGGCCGGGGACGGTCAGCAGGCGCTGGAGCAGGTGCGGGCGCTGCAGCCGGACGTGGTGCTGATGGACATCCGGATGCCCCGGATGGACGGGGTGGAGGCGACCCGCCGGATCGCCGGCCCCGGTCGGGACGGCCCGGTGAAGGTGCTGGTGCTGACCACCTTCGACCTGGACGAGTACGTGGTGGAGGCGCTCCGGGCGGGGGCCAGCGGCTTCCTGCTCAAGGACGTGCCGGCCGACGAACTGGTGCAGGCGATCCGGGTGGTGGCCGACGGCGCGGCGATGCTGGCGCCCTCGATCACCCGTCGGCTGCTGGACATGTACGCCACCCGGCTGCCGACCGGGGAGGAGACCCCCTCCCCCGCGCTGAACACGCTGACCGAGCGCGAGATGGAGGTGCTGCGGCTGGTCGCCAAGGGCCTGTCCAACGCGGAGATCGCCGCCGAGCTGTTCGTCAGCGAGACCACGGTGAAGACCCACGTCGGGCACGTGCTGACCAAGCTGGGGCTGCGCGACCGGGTGCAGGCGGCGGTCTTCGCCTACGAGAGCGGGCTGGTGCGCCCCGGCGCGCTGTAGCGCCGGCCGCGCACGACCGAGGGCCCGGGGCCGCCACCTGCTCGGTGGCGGCC
>NZ_JBHYKG010000495.1:0-4097 GCF_042741245.1 Kitasatospora sp. NPDC058965 | reverse complement strand
CCTCCTGGAAGATCCGCATGCTGTTGTCGCCCTCGAACACCGTCGGGGCGACGTAGTAGCCGCCGGACAGCTCGCCGCCGAGGTCCACCCGCTCGCCGCCGGCGAGCAGCTTGGCGCCCTCCGCCTGGCCGGTGTCGATGTAGGAGAGGATCTTCTCCAACTGGTCGTTGCTGGCCTGGGCGCCGACCATGGTGTCGGTGTCCAGCGGGTTGCCCTGGCGCATCCGGGCCACCCGGGCCAGGCCGTCGCCGAGGAAGCCGTCGTAGATCGCACCGTCGATCAGCGCCCGGGACGGGCAGGTGCAGACCTCGCCCTGGTTGAGGGCGAACATCGCGAAGCCCTCCAGCGCCTTGTCGTAGAACTCGTCGCGCCGGTCGGCGACGTCGGCGAAGAACACGTTGGGGCTCTTGCCGCCCAGCTCCAGGCTGACCGGGATCAGGTTGCCGCTGGCGTACTGCATGATCAGTCGGCCGGTGGTGGTCTCGCCGGTGAAGGCGATCTTGCGGATCCGGGGGCTGGACGCGAGCGGCTTGCCCGCCTCCACGCCGAAGCCGTTGACCACGTTCACCACGCCGGCCGGCAGCAGGTCGGCGACCAGCTCCATCAGCAGCAAGACGGACACCGGGGTCTGCTCGGCCGGCTTGAGCACCACCGCGTTGCCGGCGGCGAGCGCCGGGGCCAGCTTCCAGACCGCCATCAGCAGCGGGAAGTTCCACGGGATGATCTGGCCCACCACGCCCAGCGGCTCGTGGAAGTGGTAGGCCACGGTGTCCTCGTCCAGCTGGGACAGGGCGCCCTCCTGGGCGCGCAGCGCCCCGGCGAAGTACCGCAGGTGGTCGACCGCCAGCGGCAGGTCCGCGGCGAGCGCCTCGCGGATCGGCTTGCCGTTGTCCCAGACCTCCGCGACCGCCAGCTCCGCCAGGTGTTGTTCCATCCGGTCGGCGATCCGCAGCAGCACCTGGGCGCGCTCCGCCGGGGCGGTGCGCCCCCACGCCGGGGCGGCGGCGTGCGCGGCGTCCAGCGCCGCCTCGATGTCCTCCGCCGTGCCCCGCGCCACCTCGCAGTAGACCTCACCGGTCACCGGGGACGGGTTCTCGAAGTACTGGCCGCGGACCGGCGGGACGAACCGCCCGCCGATCCAGTGGTCGTAACGGCTGTGCAGGTCGACGATCGCTCCGGGCCGGCCGGGGGCCGCGTACACCGTCATGCGGTGACCTCTCCTCAGTCTCGACGACAGGGAATGGGACCCGACCAGTCTGTCCCTGACATGGCCACAGTCAACAGGGCGAACACGGTTTGGCCGACCGACCGTTCGTGACGCGGCCGGTCACCGGCCCCGGGGCCGACACGAATCCCCCCGCGCCTGCGCGGCGGCACCGGCCCCGCGGTCCAAGAATGTGAGGGAACGTCAGAACCCCACGCCAGTGAGGAGACGAACCCGGTGTGCCACTACTGCGGGTGCCGCGACATCCCGCTCATCAGGGAGTACGTCGCCGAGCACGAGTCGGTGACCGACCTGGGCGGCGGAGCGGTGCGCGCGCTGGGGCGCGGTGACCACGGCGCCGCCCGCGACCTGGTCCGGCGGATGGCCGTCGAACTGCGGGCGCACTGGCAGGGCGAGGAGGCGGGCCTGTTCGCGCAGATGCACGAGGACGAGGAGTACGCCGCCTACATCGACGCCCTGGTGCGCGAGCATCGCGAGCTGGAGGCGTTCCTGGCCGCGCTGGACCTGGCGGACCCGGCCCAGCGGGCCGCGCTGGTGCGAGCGGTCGAGGAGCTGCACCACCACATCGCGAAGGAGGAGGACGGCCTCTTCCCCGCCTCGCTGACCGCGCTGCGCGGGGACCAGTGGGACCGCGCCATGGCGGCCTGGGGTGCCGTGCGCCGGGGGTAGTGCGGTGTCGGACGGCACTCCCGCTCGCGTAACCGTCTTGACCGGTGACGAATGGTCGGGTCATACTCGTCACCGTTCAGACCGGTGATTCGATCGGATCGCCGGCCACTCCACCCGAGGGGACAGAGCCATGACTGTCAGCTACACCGCTGCGGTGACCGTGACGGGCGAAGGGCGCAACGGGGGCCGGGTCGCGGCCAGCGACGGGGTGCTCGTCACGCCGCTCGCCGTCCCGAAGGAGCTGGGCGGCGCCGGCGGGGCCACCAACCCCGAGCAGCTCTTCGCCGCCGGCTGGGGCGCCTGCTTCCTGGGCGCGGTCCGCCGGGCCGCCGCCGCGCGCAAGGTGAGCCTGCGGAGCACCGCGATCACCGTGGAGGTGACGCTGAACGGCACCGAGGACGGCCAGTTCGGCCTCGCCGCCGTGCTCAACCTCGAACTCGGCGGCGTCGACCAGCAGACCGCCACCGAGCTGGGCCGGGCCGCCCACCAGATCTGTCCGTACTCCAAGGCCACCCGGGGGAACATCCCGGTCACCGTCAACGCCGTCGCCGTCACGGTCGCGGCGTGAACGGGGAGTCGACCGCGGCCGCCGCAGCGGGCCCGGCGCCGGAGGCCGCCGCCCGGCGGGCACGCTTCGGCGCCCTGCCCGAGCGCATCCGCTTCGAGGACATGACCGCGCTGCGGGACGTGTCCGCCGGCGGGCCGCCGACCGTGGACGATCCGGACCGGTGCTGGACGTTCTACTCGTGCCTCGCGCTGGACTTCGGCCTCTAGGATCCGCCGGCCGCCGGCGGGTCGGGGTGGCATCACCCGGTGCCGACCGGTCAGTGCACCGGTGCGACGGTGAGGGCGTGGATCGTCGGCCCGGCGCAGTGCTGGGTCGGCCACGGGAGGAAGAGCGCGTCCCGCTGGTTCGGCGGGTAGATCCGCAGCCCCTTGGCCGACGCGAGCTGGCACTGGGCGGGATCGTAGCCGCTGACGCCGTTCGCGTCGTGCAGTTGGGCGCTCGCGGTGCCACCGGGCTTGAGCGTCACGGTGGCGGCGGTCCCCGGCGCACGGTCGGCGGCGTTGCCGGACTGCACGCCGTTGTCGGTGACGTACGAGACGCCCGGGTAGCCGGTGAGGGTGCAGGTGGTGGCGGAGGTGTTGGTGAAGACCAGCTCCGCGTAGTACGACCCGGCCGCGACGTCCGCGTTCTGCTGCTTGACCGAGAGCTGGCCGGTGGCACACGCGCCCGGTGCACCGGGCGCCGGGGTCGGCGCGGTGGCCGGGGCGGTGGCGGCGCCGGTCGGCCCGCCGGACGGAGCGGCCGCCGTGCCGGACGAACCCCCGGGTGCGGGCGGCACGCTGCCCGGCCCGGGTGCCGGGGCCGCGGAGGGTGCCGCGGACGAGGGCGCCGGGGCGGCCGGGCCCGCGCCGTGCGACCCGTTCGAGGACGAGCCGCAGGCCGTCAGCACACAGGCGGTGGCCGCGGCGAGGGTGAGTATCGCGAACGAGCGGGATCGGCTACTGGTGGTCATGGGGCGCTCCTGGTCGCACCGGCGCTGTCACCTTCAGCCTTCCCCGTCCGGGGTGCCCGACGCAGCCGGTGTTGCCGAGTCGGGACGGGCCTGCGACGAACGGTGCACGCCGGGCGGGCGGGCCGGCCAAGCGGCCTGACCTATCATCAGACCATGACTGACCTGGCGATGATCCGGCCCGGCGGCGGGGAACGGCTGCGGGCGCCGGCCGGGTCGTACGTGGTCCACCTGTCGGGCGCGCAGACCGGTGGCGCGCTGGCGGTGGTGGAGTACCGCTTCCCGGCCGGTGCGATCGGGGCGGCGCCGCACGTCCACCACGGTCACGCGGAGCACTTCCACGTGCTGGCGGGCGAGGTGACCTTCGACCTCCCCGACGGCGCCAGCACGCTCGGCGCGGGCGGCACCGTCTCGGTGCCGATCGGCACGGCGCACGGATTCCGCAACGCCTCGGCGGACGAGGCCCGTTGCCTCTTCCTGCTCACTCCGGCCGGGTACGAGGACTACTTCCGCGACATCCACCGCGCCATCGAGCGGGGCGAGCCGCTCGACCCCGACCGGCTCGCCGCCCTGCGGGCCCGGTACGCGACCGAGACGCTCTGATCCGCCGGCCCATCGATCCGTCGGCCCGTCGGACCGCCGGCCCGTCGGCGGGGCAGCGGCGGCGCGGTCCGCAAAGTGCGGGC